>CAZYOX010000534.1:0-2271 GCA_964649285.1 uncultured Bryobacterales bacterium
TTCGCCGTAATGGGGCGAGCTCATCAACCGGTCGACGAGCCGTTCGTAGGCGTCGGGCCGCTGATCGTTGACGAACTCGGATATTTCCTCGGGCGACAGCGGTAGGCCGGTGAGATCAAAGGCGGCGCGGCGGGCTAGCGTGCGGCGGTCGGCTTCCGGGGACGGCGCTACGCCCTCTGCCTCAAGCCGAGCCAGCACGAAGCGATCGATGGGGTTCCGCACCCAGGCCTGTTGCTGAACATCGGGCGGCTCGGCTTTCGAAATGGGTTGGAAGGACCAGTGACTTGCCGAACGCACGTTGCTGGCCGGCCGCTGTTGGCGCTCAGGCCAAACGGCTCCGGCAGCGATCCATTCCGCAATGGCATCAGTCTGCTCGGCTGAAAGCCGCGGGCCGACGGGAGGCATGCGAAAGCCGTCCTTATCACTGCGAATCCGAGTCAGCAGCGCGCTGGCCTCGGCGTCGCCGGGGACCAGCACGGCGCCGGAATATCCGCCCTTCAAGGCGTCGTCGCGGCGATCGAGCCGCAGACCGCTCATCTGCTGCGACGGACCGTGGCAGGAGTAACAACGCTCATGGAAGATCGGCTCGATCTGGGACGAGAAGTCCGCCGCCAAAAGGCAGGGAATCTGCAAGAGCCCAAATATCGCCGTCAGCCGCAAATACACGACTGAGAGTATAACGGGCCGAGTCTGGCCTCGACGAGACTACTTACCGCTGAAGCGGGTCACAATGACGATGCCTGCGGTCACCAACCCCGCGCCCCATAGCAGACTGGCGTGAATGGCCTCATCGAACATGTAGGCGCTTAAGAAAACGCCAAAGAAAGGCACGAGGAAGGCAAACATCGACATCAAGCCGGCAGCGTGCTTCTGCAGCAGCTCAGTCCAGGTGACAAAGCAGAACCCGCCAATAACCGCGCCCTGGTAAAAAATAGCGGCCATCGGCGGCCAGCTTAACGGTTGCAGCAGCGGAGGTTCCAGCAGCAGTGCAAAGCAGAGAAACACGGGCAGGGCGAAGGACATCTGCCAAACGACGGGCTTGAAGATGTTCACGCGCTGGACTAAGCGGCGGGTGTAGAGTGCGCGGATGGCTAGCAGAGCGGCGGCAAAGATCAGGATCAGGTTGCCGGCGATCGGGTTGGGAGCCAACGCGGCGTCGGGCTTGCCGGCGGCGACGTAGCTCATGCCTATCACAGCTAGAGCGAGGCCGAGCAGCCGCCGGAGGTTGAGTTTGTCTTCGCTGTCGACGAAATGCCCGAATAGGTTGGTGAAGACCGGATGGGAGTTCAGCAATACGACGCCATAGGCGGGCGAGGTGAGGTTGACGCCCAGGTTCAGGCAACTGATTTGCCCGGCAAAAAGACATCCCAGCAGCACAGCCGATCCGCGTTCCGCGCGCCCTGGGAGCAGATCGGCGCGTCGCGTCCGGGCCCAAATGAGAACGGTTGCGGCGCTGACCAAGAAGCGCCAGAAAGCGCTCCAGAACGGCGGGAGCGTGTTTAGGCCGAGCTTGATGGCAACCACATTGCCGCCCCAGAGCATAGAGACCCACAGCGCCAGCAGGCCGCTGGAGAGGCTAAGAGGTTGCGGTTTCATTCACCGGTAGTTCAAGTCCGGTCCAATAGCCCGTGCTCTATCGCGCCGCGTCTCGCAGGATCTCGAGCACATGCCGCGGCCGGCGTGCGGTGAAGTGCGAAATCTGTTGCCGACAGGAGACGCCGGTCACGGCAATCTCCGTATCAGTGCTTGCCGCCTCGACAGCCGGGAACAACCGCTCCCGTCCAATCTTCTCGGAGACGTCGTAGTGTTCCTTCTCAAAGCCGAACGACCCGGCCATGCCGCAGCAGCCGGAATTGACTTCATCGACCTGACAATCCGGAATCATGCGCAACGCCGCCAGCGTGGGAGCCGTGCCGATGTGCGCTTTTTGGTGACAGTGGCCGTGCAACAAGACGCCCTTCAGCGGTTTGAGTTTCAGATCCAGATTACCCTTGCGCTTTTGCTCGACCAGGAATTCGTCCACCATCCAGGCGTTGCCCGCGACCAGTTCAGCGGCCTCGCCTTGGTTGAAATCGAGGTACTCGTCTCGCAGCGTCAGCAGGCAACTCGGTTCGACGCCAAGTACGGGAACGTTGTTCTTCGCATAGCGCGAAAGCAGCCGTACGTTCTGCTCGGCTTGTCCGCGGGCGTCTTCCAGCAGGCCCTTGGAGATCATCGGCCGGCCGCAGCAAACTTTCTCGGCCAACACCACCTCGTAGCCGGCCGTTTCGA
>CAZYOX010000535.1:0-2263 GCA_964649285.1 uncultured Bryobacterales bacterium
CCTTCTCTCAGAGCCGTCACTAGTTTCTCTGTTTCAGTTTGGGGGTGCAGGTCACCACGTAGGGACTGTCCCTGGACGCAAGAGAGCAATGGTCTACAATCCGCACATGCGCGTTTTACTATGGCTCCTCACGCTTAGCGTTTCCGCCCTGGCGCAGTCCCTCTCCACGCAATGGGAAGAACTCACGGCGGGTGACTTTGTCCAGGCCTTGCAAAGGGCTCAGAACGTCTGCGTCCTGCCCTTCGGCGTTATCGAGAAACATGGTCCTCATCTCCCGCTCGGCAACGACCTCATCAATGCCCGCTATGCCGCGCTGCATGGCGCGGAGGAGGAATATGCCATCGTCTTTCCGCCTTACTTTTTCGGTCAGATCTTTGAGGCCAAACATCAGCCCGGCACGATCGCTTACAGCGCTCGCCTGCAACTAGAGCTGCTGCAGGAAACCACCAACGAAATGGGCCGCAACGGCTGTAAGAAGATCCTCATCGTCAACGGCCATGGAGGCAACAACCACCTGCTGCCGTTCTTTGCCCAGTCTCAACTGGAATCCGCTAAGGACTATGTGGTCTACGTCTACGCGCGCGCCGTATATCCGTCCGGCCGGCCTCCATTACAGTCCGAGACCGACAGTCACGCGGGGGAATCCGAGACATCCCATACGCTCATCTCCCGTCCCGATCTCGTCCACATGGATCGCGCTTCCTCCGAATCTGGAGCCGACCGGAACCGCCTCGACCTCCCACAGGGCGTCTATACCGGGATTTGGTGGTATGCCAAATTTCCCAATCACTACGCGGGAGACGGCTCGCTGGCCAACCAAGAACTCGGAGAATTCGACATGAACGCCTGGTCGGCCGGCGTCGCCAACGCGATCCGCGCCATCAAGTCCGACCAAGTCGGCCCGCGCCTTCAGCAGGAGTTCTTCGAGGGGTCGCAGCATCCTCTGGACACGCAGCAATGAGGTCCCAGGATTGCGATGCGGTACGGGGATGGACCGCACGTTGAAAGCTATGCGGCTCGGCTGCCGTGGAGGATTTGGAGTAGGCCGCCTATCGTACAATTGAGCCTTGCATTGTTTGATTGGAGTTGCCGCCTCGTGCCCGTAGAGCGTCTCGTGCTGGACCAGGACCGCGCGGAGACGGCCAAGATGGACGACTCCGATTCTTGGTATCTTGACCCGCTGGCGGCGCAGCAGAAGCGGAACGTCCATTTGGAATTGGTGCGGGATTGGGCTGGCGGCTTGAGTCCGAAGTCCGTGGTTAAGACGGACGTCTTCGAAGAAGCCAATAATCAGGACACAGTCTTGCCGAACGTCCAACTAGGACAGGGACTGTCGCTGGGCTTCGACATCGAGTTGCGCACCGTCGCGAAGGCGCATCGGCGCTACAAGGGCGAGGCGCCGCAGTTTCTCAATGCAGACGCCAGAAATTTGCCTTTCGCCACGGATAGCTTGGAGTTGATCATCTCCACCTCGACGCTGGACCACTTCGAAACGCGCGCTGAGTTTGTGGAGTCGATCCGCGAACTGGCGCGAGTGCTGCACCCTGATGGGCGCATGATCCTGACGATCGACAATCCCTGGAACCCTGGGTACTTCCCCCTTTATGCGTTGTTCCGGCTGCCGTTCGCACCCTTCAAACTCGGCTACACGCCGACGCGAGCGCGGCTCGATAAAGACCTGCGCGAGGCGGGGCTTACGCCGCAAGCGTGGCGTCCGTTGATTCACAATCCTCGGATGGTTTCGACCCTGATTCTGCTGGGATTACGCAAGCTCTTTGGCGCCTCGGCGGATGGCGCGGTCTCGTCGTATCTCAATCTCTTCGCCAAGTGTGAACATTGGCCGACACGTTGGTTCACCTGCGTGTTTATGGCCGTTTGCGTGACTAAAGAGAAGCCCGCCGCCGGTTAATTTTCGAAAGTCTCGCGCTTTTTCGGAAACCCCGGAACACTATTCGGCGTCTGTGCGTAAAGTTCACGACCCGATGCGCCGGCCAATTTCTCATTTATTGTTCTTACTTGGACTGCTAATGCCCGCGGCATTGATTGCGCAAGGCGCGAGCCCGACTGAGCCAAGCATTAAACAAGAGGCGACCGCCGCGGAATGAACGGTGAGAGATCCACTTAGAAGGAAGATTGTCATGAAGCGCCAAACCTGGATCCTTGCCGCCGTCTTGTGCGGTTTGCTGTTGCCGTCCGCGATGATAGCGGCGGACCGGCCGGTTATCTTGGGGCCGGTGCTGAACGGGGCTAGTTTCGAGGGTTT
>CAZYOX010000536.1:0-2263 GCA_964649285.1 uncultured Bryobacterales bacterium
TACAATGGCCGCTGGAGCCGGCGGATCATGAGTTTCCTGCCTGTCACCTTCGGCCAAACCATCGGCGCCTCGATGGAGGACGTCTGGCAGCAGTACTATACTTACGACGGCACGAATCGTTTAGCCATGGCGTCTGAGAACGCGGCAATTACCGGCTCCAGCTGCCCTGGCGGCGCGACGTGGTGTCAGAAGTACGGCTACGACCACTTCGGCAACCGTTGGATTTCATCGTCGCTCGACACGTTGCACATGGCGACGCCGACGGCGCAGTCAGCCGTTAGCTTGGCGACCAACCGGCTGACGTCGGGCACGTATGACGCGGCCGGCAACCTCACCGCGCAGGCTTACATTACGATCGGCGGCGGCTCGATGGCCTACGACGCCAACAACAAGATGACTGCGTTCACGGCGACCGGCGTCTCGGTCTCCACCAAGTACGATACCGCTGGCCGGCGGGTGCGCAAGGTCTACAACGGGCAGACCACGATCTGGGTTTACGACGCCTTCGGCAAGCTGGCCGCGGAGTACACGACCGAGACGCAGACGACGCCGGTCGGCACTTACTACCGGACGACGGATCATCTGGGCTCTACTCGATTGGTTACCGACGATGCGGGCCGCGTGCGCCAACGGCATGACTTTTTCCCCTTCGGCGAGGAGATTCCCGCAAGCGCCAGCTTCGGCAACCGCAATGACGTCAGCGACGGCGGCATCGCAACGTACAACGCAAGCCTGAGCATGCGGCAGCAGTTTACCGGCCAGCAACGGGATGGGGAGACGGCGCTCGACTATTTCTGGGCGCGTAACATGGCGGCTCCGTTGGGGAGGTTCTTGTCGATGGACCCGGAGAACGCGGGGGCTGGACCTGGACAACCTCAGAGCTGGAATGCCTACAGCTATGTCAACAACAATCCGCTGGGATTCGTTGACCCTGACGGCCGGTGCACCATGGCCGCAATAGTCACTTACCCCCAAACTGGCGGGGTCATCGTTAACTGGGCGCCTACTAACTGTGGCCCTCAGGTCGCGGCGCCTCTCTATAACGACTGGATGGGCGACTACGACTATTCGCAGCTGGATAGGTCATATTTGGCATATGCGAACGGCCTGGGTCAGGAATATGTCGGCGACTTTTTACCTGGGCCGCCGACGCTGACTCAGGATCAGATGGAGCAAAACCTTCTCCCAGGCATTGAAGATATGCAGGATCGCCCGACGATTGCAGCTGGCGGGACGCCCCCTGTCTTAGCACTATACGCGGCGACCCAAGGGGTGGCATACGCCGCAGTGACAGCCGCTGTAGCAGGTCTGCGGGTCGCACCATGGGTTCTCAGGAACGCGGTGAACACGTTACCCAAGGAGACGCTCCTTAGCGCCTGGCGAAGAATGGATCAGATTCCTAAAATGCAGAAACTGTTTGGAAACAGCGTAAAGGGAGCGGACAAGCTTCTCAGCGGACTACGTGCGGGAACCGTCACTTTGCCTGATGGGATGACGAGAAACGGAATCGAGTTCTATCGCGCACTGGCCCAAAGGCAACTGGCCGCGCAGCCGACTAACATGACGAATGTGGAAGCACAAACCAAGCGCATTGAAGCAATCCAGATAATGATTGAGAAGGGAATGTTCAACGGGCGATGAATTATCGATTTCTCTTCATCCATCTCCGAGCCGAGACGCCACTCCTCAGGTTGACGGATCTCGATGACAGGGCTAGCAACGTAGAATTTCCTGACGGGACCTACTCGTGGGCTACTGAGAGTGGGGCTGCTACGGATTTCTACGATTGGTTGCGCGATCACACCGGCACCTTGATAGGCGCGCGCATATTCCCGTTCGATCTAGGGGCGGACTTCTTCATAGAAGCGGCGGCCGCGTTGGAGTACTGCCGGGTAGATAACTCTGCGCTAGAAATATTTTTCGACGCACCGCAGCTATACGATCAGGAACTTTCAACCGTTTTAGATATCTCCCCTTGTTCGCTCTGGCGGTCAGTCTCCGACCCCAGCCGTCTAGCGTGCTCCATCCCCACGCTGCTCCTTAGTAGCGAAGATATCGAGAGGCTGACGGGGCGCGGGGGGAGACGATGAGAGCACGTAGATGGGGATACAGGCTTTCCGGGACGACTTTCGAGACGACTTTCCGGGCCTGGAAGCCGTGAAGAAAACCTTGCGATGAGGGCGGCAAGGCGCCGGAGCAAAGGGGACGTCCATGTTAGGTAAAAGTCAAGGATGAACGCAGTCATCCTGATGCCGGGCGAGAG
>CAZYOX010000537.1:0-2260 GCA_964649285.1 uncultured Bryobacterales bacterium
GAAACGGTCACAGGCGAATGACGTTCGTCAGCCTCTTCGCGGGGATAGGCGGCTTCGACCTCGGCATGGAGCGAGCCGGACTCACGCCGGTTGGCATGTGCGAGATCGACCCCCACGCCCAAGCCGTCCTGACCCGGCACTGGCCGACCGTGCCGCTGCACGACGACGTGACCACCCTCAAAGCCGCGACGTTCGGACCCGCGGACGTCGTGACGTTCGGATCACCCTGCCAAGACCTGAGCGTCGCGGGGAAACGCGCGGGGCTCGACGGGGAACGCAGCGGCTTGTTCCTCGAGGCCGTCAGGTACATCCGCGACATGTTGGAGGAGACTGATGGACGCAGCCCAAGGTTCGCTGTTTGGGAGAACGTCCCAGGCGCATTCAGCAGCAACGACGGACACGACTTCGCCGCCGTTCTCCAGAGCTTGGCGGGAGGAGAGGTTAGGCGTCCCGCCGATGGATGGGCGAACGCTGGTGTTGCCTTTGGACCGCTCGGGTCCGTTGAGTGGCGCGTACTCGACTCTCAACATTTCGGAGTGGCCCAACGACGCCGCCGCGTGTTCGTTGTCTACCGTCCTGGAGGAATCCGCGCCGGGGAGGTACTTCTTGAGCCCGCAGGCGTGCCGGGGGATTCTCCGAAGGGCCGAGCGCCGGGGGAGGGCATTACCGGAGCCCTTACGGGAGGCGCTAGTAGCAGCAGCGCGGGAAACGTAGACGACAACCGCGCTCAGGCGGGATTCGTCGTGCCGGTCGTCGCGAACGCCCTGACGGCTCGTGAAGGTAAGGGACCGGATAGTGACGCGACCACGACGATTCTTCCTGTCGAGGTCGCTCCGACCGTCACGGCGTCCTGGGGGCATCACGGCCACTCGAGTCCAAGGGGTGACGGCACCGACCCCATCGTGCCCGTCGCGTTCAAGGTGCGCGGCGGCAAAGAAGGCGGCGGCAAAGGCTACCTCGGCAGCGAAGACAAAGCCCTCACCATCAGCACCGTCCAAGAGCAGTACCTAGCCGAACCCATCGCCGTGGACACGTACAACCAGACCACCGGCCCCGTCACGCACACCCTCCGCGACCCCAACGGCACCTTCGGCGACGCACTCCCCGCCGTAGCGTTCGCGCTCAGGGGCCGCGAAGACGGCGCTGTGCCCGAGGTCAGCGGCGACAAGGCATCCGCGCTGCGCGGAGCGGCGGGAGGCAGCAGCCGCGACATGGTGGCCTACGCCGCCACGGACTACAGCACCGGCAGCTTCGCGGAGACGGAACACTCCGGGCCGCTCACTGGCACGCCCGACCGCACTCGAGCGGCGACCATCGTCAACCCCGTCACCTACGCCGTCCGCAGATTGACGCCGGTTGAGTGCGAGCGCCTCCAGGGATTTCCTGACGGCTGGACCGAGCTAGGCCACTACGTCGAAGGATTCGACCGCGACCGGCTGTGGAACGCGAAGACACGCACCCGTCCCGAAGGGGAAGAGGCCGAGACCATCGTCCGCTCCATCGCCGACACCCACAGGTACCGAATGTTAGGGAACGCGGTCAGTGTCCCGGTTGCGGCCTGGATCGCCAAGCGGGTAGCTCAAGCCTTCACGAGCCCAGCGAATCCTTTGGACCCGGAAGAGCGCTTCTCGGAGGGCCACAGATGACCCCGCTTGATCCTGCTCACCGTCTGAGTGCTAACGCCGAAGCGAGCTGCGATGCTCTTCTGCACCTCACCAGCCTTGATGGCCTCGAGAATTCCGGCGTTCCGCTCCTGGCGCAGCCTCACGTTCTCCCGCCAAGCATCGATCTTCGCGAGAGCCGCATCGGCAGCCTGGCCCTTGATGCGGAGGTAGGGGCGCGTCAGCCTCAGAACGGCCTCGACGTCTTCACCGTTGAAGAAGACGAGCGTGAACCGCTCCCGCCAATGCGCCTTCTGCTGCTGCGAGCGAATGGCACCGAAGCCAAGGCGATCCCGAATCTCCTCGAGTATGTGGACTTCGCAGTTGGCGAGGACGATTCGGACCCCATCGCCGGAGCCTTGGATGTACCCCTCGCCGTCAAGGAAGCCGGCGAGATAACCCGCGAAAACATCGTCAGGAAAGCACTTAACCGTCATGCGATAGCTTACCACACCGTATCCGTCGCGCACTGGATAGCGCAGCGAATCAAGGCGGTGGCAGCGTGACTCTCTCTGGTCTCCTGAAGCGTCGTCCTGATCTCCGTCCGTTCGCTGAACTCATGCGAGCCGCGTACGAGCTTCACGGCGTCGACTTCGCGA
>CAZYOX010000538.1:0-2248 GCA_964649285.1 uncultured Bryobacterales bacterium
TAGGCCGCCGACCAGTCGCGCGTCCCCGAGCCGATCGGGTCTTTGAACGCCAGCATATTGCCTACTAGGTCGTAGTCCGCCCAAGTGCTGTTGAGCCGATTACTCGTGGTCGTGTACGCAGGGGTCAACGTAGTCGTCGAACTATTGCAGCCTGGCCCTGACGATGAGGCGCAGAACGGCGCAAGGACCGGCGTGGGCGTCGTGCCTTGCATGCCGCGGTTGCCGTAGCGGTCATAGTGATACGTCTGGCACCAAGCCGCTGAACCCGAACAGCTGAAGTTCGGCGCCGTTCCGTTCGGTACGACTCCTTCAGAGGCGATGCTCAGCCGGTTGAGTTGATCGTACCTGTAGTGCTGCGTTACCGAACCCATGCTCGGCGCTGTGATGGTCTGCGACAACAGGTTGCCGTTGTTGTACGTCGTGTTGTAGAAAAGACCCAACGTCAAGAGCGAGCCCGCTTGGATCTGGGTCGGCTGCAGTCGCGAGTTGTACGATGTCGTTTCCGTGACCCCGTTACCCAACGTCATGCTGGCAGGCGCCCCGTGCGGAGCGTAAGTCGCGGCGTCGAGATAGTAGTCCGCGTCGCCCGTACGGCCCGCTTCGATCAGTCGGCCGGAGAAGGGCTGGTAGTTATAAACCACGGTTTTGCCGCCTGAAGGATAGGTCATCGACTTCACCGAGTCGGCCAGATTGTAGGTATAGCCGAAGACGTATGGTTGTTCGTCGGTAATCTGCGTACTGGAAGTGATGCGCCCTAGTTTGTCGTAGGAATATTTCCTGCTGGCGACGCTGCCATTGCGAACCTCGATCAGCCGACCTCTATTGGGTTGAGGCGTGGAGGCATTGCCATAGATGAAGGTCGCGGGCGGCGTTGGGCCTGTGTCATAGCTACGTCCTGTCAAGCGGCCCTGCGCGTCATAGGCGTAGGTCGTCTTGATCGAGCGTGAATCTGTCCGGCTCTCTAACTGACCATCGCCGTAATACGTGTAGTGAGTCGCGCCGTTTTCCGGGTTCGTCGCGTCGCTCAACCGGCTCAATGAATCATAGGCGTAGGAGCGGTCAACCGAGCCTTGATCCACGCTCGTCAAATTGTCGAGCACGTCGTAGCCGTAGGTCGTGATGTAGGCCAGACCATCTGGATCTTCGGTGACATGAGCCAACCGCCCGAGAACGTCGACGACTGTGCTGCGCTTCTTTTCGCCGTCGCTGGCTTGCTCGATCGTAGTGACGAGTTGGCCAGCGACGAGTTGGCCGGCGCTTACCGTGCCGTAACTGGTAGATGTATAGCCGGTCTGATTGGTCGTCGTCGTGCAAGAAGGCTCGGAGGAGCCGCTGAACATGGCGACTTCGGTTACGCGGCCGCTTTGGTCGAACCGGGTGCGCGTCCAACCCATCGTGTCATCGGACGTCGCGCGATAAGGGTTGGAGGTAATCTGGCAGTTGCCGCCCGAAGCCGTCTTGTAGACCGACTTCACCTTGATGCCGTCTGTCTCGGAAGACGTGCTTAGAGTGGCGCCGTCTGAGGTCCTAACAAGCCGCACTCGCCCGAGTTCGTCGAAGTGCTGAACGGTCTCGAGATTGCCGTCGTTGAGCGTTGATAAGTCTTTTTCGGTACGAATCAGGCGGGTAACGTCGTTATAGGCATACGTCGTCTTGCGGAGTCCATTCTGGTAGGCCGAGCCCGTCCACGAGCCGCCTTCGAGAACCTGGGTTATGCGCCCGTCATCATCGTAGACGAACTGTGACGCCACACTGTTGTCGACGTCGTTCGTGATGACGGTCAAGCCCGAATTCTCATCGTAAACTAGCTGCGTTGTCCGCTCGTCGGACGTGTTGTAGGCGGTTTCGATCTGCGTGGGATAGAGGCTGACGAAGTTGGAGTTGCAACTTGGGCAAATCAACCCGTAGGTGTACTTGGTGACGATGTCTGTTAGGCTGCCTCCCCGTTTGACGCGCTGTTCAGTGACATTACCATAGCTATCGTAGGCAGCTGTGGTCCCAACGGAGTTGCCGGCCCCAAGCGTCCCGGAGCCGCTGCCTTTCGTTGAATCCCAACTCCATGTCGCGGTCGGATTCGCCGTTGTATCTGCGTTGTCATAGGTGATCTCAGTCGCCGCCTTGAGTGTTCCGGTGATGGCCCCGGCGCGAATCTCTCGCCGCTTCAGCGCATTGAGAGTGCGTGGAGAGGCAGGGTCCGAGGCAGTATCCCAGTAGGCATCAGTGTCGGGTGAAGTATTGCTCGATGCCT
>CAZYOX010000539.1:0-2245 GCA_964649285.1 uncultured Bryobacterales bacterium
CCGCGGAAGCAGAGCTCCTCCCCCAACGCTGTTGCAAAGAAAATTCCTAGTCCTTTGCCTATAATCTCCGCCGCTAATTCCCAGTCCAACGTTTCGGGAGCCCATTCCACCAAGCCTGTCCCCAGCGAGAGCGGAACGCCGATCGGCAGGTAGTAGAAGAAGTATTTCACGCCGGACCTAAGGTCCTGAGCAGTAGGGAAGAAGCGGAAGTCCACGTCCTCGATGCCGCGCAGCGAGAAGAAAGCCATGGCGCCTACCGAGATCACCATCAGCTTGCCCAATATGTCCAGCCGCCGTATGTCGTCCGGCAAATCTAGCGGGCCGCGGTAAGCATCTTGCAAAAAACTGGTGAGCCCACTGATGATCGGCGCGACCAAGAGAATGATCACCACGGCGTCTTGCCAATTGAGTCCGCGCTTCTTCGGCGGCGCCAAGACGAACAGCGCCGGAGCGACCGCCGCCAGCGCCAATAGCCCAACGAAATTCTTCGCTGCAAACAGACCCAGCGGAATCGAAAGAATGAGGTACGGCGCGATTCCCCATGCGGTCAGCAACGCCGCCAACGTCAGCGGCGCGAAAGCCTGCTCGACATGTTTGCGGGCTCCAGGAAATCCCGGCAACAGAAACAGAGCGGCCTGCGCCAGGAAGGCGATGATAATAGGCGTCGAGACCGCCGGCGATATCCCTCTCTGGCTGCCGTAGATGAAGCCTGCGGCTGCCAAGAGCGCGCCGACCACCACGGTCGTGACGAGATATGCAAGTAGTCCGCCAGCGTCGCCGCCCTGAGGTTCCCTCGGCAAGCCCCCATGTTAGAACAACGCCTGCGGGCGGAAACTTGCCTTTACTGGCCGCACGTCAGCTTCTTACGAAGCGCAAATTGATAGCCCGTTTCCCGTCTCTGTCGCTCCGCATCACACCCTACCAAGTAACCTCACGTACGACACCCGCTCCCCCGAAGAGCCACACCCGGCGAAGGCCGGTCAGGCGCCGCGCAAGCGGCGCTTAGCGGGTGTCGCCGAGCAGTTGGCCGTAGGCGTCTAGGGCTGCCAGACGCGCCGCGGCGTGATCGACCATGGGAAACGGGTAGTTTTTGCCTAACTCCACGCCGGCCCGCCTCAGCACGCCCTCGCTGGCGTTCCAAGGCTCATGGATCTCTTTTGCCGGGAGCGATTCCAACTCCGGAACCCAGCGCCGCACATACGTGCCCTTGGGGTCGAACTTCTGGCCTTGGCTCATCGGGTTGAAGATGCGGAAAAACGGAATAGCGTCTGCGCCGCAACCGGCGGTCCATTGCCAACCCAGAGTGTTGTTAGCCAGATCGGCATCGACGAGGGTGTCCCAGAACCAGCGCGCGCCTTCCTGCCAAGGAATCATCAAGTCCTTCACCAAGAACGAAGCGACGATCATGCGCACCCGGTTGTGCATCCATCCGGTCTGCCACAATTGCCGCATGCCGGCATCCACAATGGGATAGCCCGTCTGACCCTTCTGCCAACGCCGCAGGGCCATGGGATCGTCCTGCCACGGGAAGCGTGCGAACTCCGGCCGCAACGGCTCATCCGCGGTCTCGGGAAAGTGGAACAGCAAGTGCCGCGCGAACTCCCGCCAGACCAACTGCCTCTTCCACGCGTCGCCGCCGGATTTACCCGTGGCGACCCAGGCCTGCCGCGGGCTGATCTCGCCGAAACAAAGGTGGGGCGAAACCTGTGCCGTCCCGCGTAGGCTCGGAATGTCGCGGTCACGCTCATACTTGCCAAGGCCGCCGCGAACGAAGCGTCTCAACGTGTCCCTCGCGGATTCCTCGCCCGGAGTCCACGTCTTGCGAATGCCGCCAGCCCAATCCGACTGCGGCTCTAGATCCAGCTCTCTTAGCGGCTCCGAATCCGGCCAGGATTCCGGCGCCGGCAGCGCCTCCGGCCGCAGCAGCGGATCGCGGTCCAAGCCCTTTTCGAGGCATGCGTTATAGAACGGCGTGAACACCTTGTAGGGCGTGCCGGCTTGCGTCGAAATTTCCCACGGCTCCCACAGCACCGAGCCCTTAAAGGCCTTCGCTTCCAGGCCGTCATCGCTCAGTCCGTACTCGACCTGTTGGTCTCGATCGACCGCGGCTGGTTCGTAGCGCCTGTTCCAATAAACCGCTCCTGCTTCGGTCTGACGGGCCACCCGCAATAGCTCGGGCAACGCGCGGCCGCTGCGCAGCACCAGACGCGATCCCATGGTCTCTAGGTCGGCCGCCAGCGCGGTC
>CAZYOX010000540.1:0-2230 GCA_964649285.1 uncultured Bryobacterales bacterium
AAGACGATGATCTTCTTGGCGCGGCCCTGCCGATCAATGACGCCCGTGACTTTGGCGCCTTCGATGGCTGAACCGGTCAACACGCTGCCATCGTCCTGCGACACGGTGACGATCTGGTCGAACTCGACCTTATCGCCAGGCTCGCCGGCTAGACTCTCAACGCGGATAACCTCGCCCGGGGAGGCAACATATTGCTTGCCCCCGGTCTGCAAAATCGCATACATGACCGTGGATCTCCCTGCACCCGCGCACGCAGGCACACAAGACTTTAGATTAGGAGAATTTCGGGCTGCCGTCAATGCTAACGGCGTCGCTTGAGGCGGCCCTGGATATCCTTCGCCAATCCCTCGATCTCTTCGGCCCGCTTCAAGGCGGTCAGGCTGACCAGGAACTCGCTCTTGGAGATCTCCTCTTCAAGCGCAGTGGCGGCCTGTTGAATCTTGGCAATGTCCTTCAGGGAGCGTTCTTGGTCGTCCTTGACCATGGCCATGGTTCGCGACGAGCCGTTGGGCAGGCGATCCTCGATTTTCGGGTCCGGCGAGGAGGGCAGCTTGATCTGCCCAATCGCCAGTTGCAGGGCTACCAGGAGCCCGATAAACGTTGCTAGGGGGAGCAGTCGCTTCACGGGCTCATGATAGGTTGCAGCGCAGGGGATGTACAGCGGAAGCGCCCTGCAAAGCCCTCGTTTGGATTGCTATAATTCGCTCTTCGAAAAAGGGGCAGGATCGGGCAGACAGATCGCGAATGGTGTGCGACGCTAGAGTCATCCGAACCCGAGAAGGAGCATAAGCCTCTATGGCGTACATCATTGCGGAACCTTGCATCGGCACTAAAGACACGGCCTGCGTGGACGCATGCCCTGTTGATTGCATTCACCCTAAATCAGACGCGGAAGATTTCGAAGTATCCGAGATGCTTTATATCGATCCCGACGAATGCATCGATTGCGGCGCTTGCGTTCCGGTGTGTCCGGTATCGGCCATTTTCGCGGAAGAAGATCTGCCTGAGAAGTGGCACGAATACATCGAGAAGAACGCAGAGCATTTCCAAGGCTGATCGAGATCGAGCTACAAAGGAAGGCCCGCAGCGCTGATGCGTTGCGGGCCTTTTTTGAATTCGCTTGACCGAAGGCTACTGCTGGCGGTGAACCTTGTGGCAAGTGCGGCAGCCCTGGCCCATTTCACCCAATGCGGCCGTCCAGGCTTCGGCGTTCTTGGACTTCGATGCCGCCATTACGGCGTCGGCGCCGGCGACGAGGCGCGCGGCGCCGTCCGTCCAAGCTTCATCGCCGGGACGATCGCCCCGCTGCATGATCTGCCCGACCTCCGCGATGAGCGAAGCGGTGGTTAAAGACGCGGCCCAGTTTTCGTCGCTCTGCGGCCCGCCTGCTTTTCTTAAGGCGCCCATTTCGGCATTGCCAGGGCCGACGATCTTGGCCATTAGGTCCTTGACTGACGCCTTGGCTTCATAGGACGGCTGTTGAGCGAAGGCCATGCCGCAAAGGGCGAGAGCGGCGATTGCCACTCCAAAAAATACTCTCATCGCGAGGACTCCTTCCTAAAGGCGGCGCGATAGAACTTTCCGCCGCTCATGTGCTCCGCCATTATATAACCGTTCCCTGGCCTCAAACGTAACGGAGCGCACGATCGAAACCTGCGTCCTGGAGCAGGCTGCATGCGTCAATTGTGCGCTCGGATTGGCAATGCGGCGCTAAGGCTCATCAACGGGTTTTCGATGCCTCGGCAGCAGGCCGATGGCCGCGGCGCCCACGGCGGCCATGGCAAACACGGCCCACAACGCCGAGCCGTAGCCGCCCCAAAGCGTGCGGAGCTCAGCCACCAGGCGCGGAAACCAGAACTGCGTGATGGTATCGGACGGCAATATGGCCGACATCGCGCGCGGCAGCGTCGCCAACCCGAACTGATCCGCAGCCATGAGCGGAATCAGCATGTAATCCGCGCCCATGGCGAAGCCGAATACGATGGCGAAAACGTAGACCAGGCTTTCGTTGCCGGGCGTGACGAGGAACAAAACGGGAATCGATGCCGCGACGATCGCATAGGTCGCCAGCATGACCCACTTGCGCGGGAGTTTATCGGCCAAGTAGCCGGCCAGCAGGCGTCCGCCGATGCTCGAAAGCAGAATTGCTCCTTGCGCGGCGCTCCACACCGCGTCTCGAGCCGCCTGGTCGGTGAAGCCCTGGCGGACGAGCGACTCGCCTTCTCGAGCA
>CAZYOX010000541.1:0-2220 GCA_964649285.1 uncultured Bryobacterales bacterium
CGCGAAACGTAGATCGGCGTTGGCCAGATTCGCGTCCCGCAGGTCGGCGCCGGTCATGTCGGCGGCCACGAGCGTCGCGCCGCATAGGTCGGCCTTGCGCAGATCATATCCGCGCAAGCTCGATTCGGCGAGATACGCGCCGGCTAAGTCAATGCGCACAGCGGGGTGAACCCGCCTCCATTCATTCCAGGCGGCAGGACCCTTCTTGAGTTCTTCAAGCAACAGCTTTTCCGACACGATATTCCAAAGAAATATCGGCGCCGGAATATCCCAAGTTGACCGGAAATTTAGATATCGCCGAAGACGGGGAGCGCTGACTAGGGGCAAGCCTGGCCGCAAACCAAAGGCGCTTTCAGCAGCCGTGAGGAATCGTGAGTAGTCTGCATGGCTCGTCTCCGAGGGTATGGCTGTAGAGCGGAGCCGCAAGTTGTACGATGTTGGCAACGAGCATAGGCTCAGCGTTCATGGAGAGAACCCCCCATTGTGCCTCCGTCGGCCAGCCTCGGAGATCCGGGCTAGTGAGCCCTTAGGCTGAGTGATGATGAGGCGATTGATCGGGCAAGTTGCGTCATGAAGAGCAAGCGCGAAAGCTGGATTCCGGCGCTGGGCCGTTGGCAGTCGGTCAATGCTTACCTGCGCGTAATGCGATGGTTTTCACTTGAGGATCTGCCGAGGTCGATCGCTGAAGATCTCGAATTGCGGCCGGGAATGCGTGTGTTGGACGTGGGTTGCGGCCCCGGATCTCTCGCGAGGGAAGTCGCATTGCTCCAACCCGAGGTGCAGGTCATCGGCCTCGATCCGGATCGTGAGATGCTGCGCCATGCCCAATCACATCTCGGCGGCGGCGCTTGTTGCACAAACGGAATTGGACAAGCTCTGCCCTTCCTCGACAACTCAATGGACTGTGTCACGTTGACCTTGATCCTCCACCATCTCACGCGCACCCAGAAGCAGCACGCTCTGGCGGAAGCGATACGAGTACTGCGTCCGGGCGGGAGGCTTTTCGTAACCGACTGGACCGCCCCCAAGGGTGCGGGCAAAGTAGGTTTCTTGCTCGTACGCGCCGCTGACGGCTTCGAGCAAACAGCCGACCACGCTCATGGCCGGGTTGAAGATCTGCTCTCCGCCGCGGGTCTCGAACAACTGCGGCGACTGCGCACCCGCAATTTAGGTCTCGGTACGATCACCCACTTTCAAGGCGCCAAATCGTAGGTTGCCTTTCTGGATGGAACCATGAGCCAATGGTAGCCACGGTGACTAGCCATGGAGCCAATGGTGACGGCCAAAGGTGATAGATGGGATGAGACGGCTGGTTCAGCTTGAGCAGCGGTAAGCTGCTGGCAAACTGGCCGTCGTGTTACATCGGCTGTGGGCCAGACAGGAGAGTTGGCGGCCGTTTCCCGCCGAAGCTTAGCTAGGAGGAAGAGAAGAGTTTTCTGTTGAGGATGAAAGCAAGCCGAGCTTGCCGGCGACTGCGATTCCTGCCTAGAGCGACTTCACGGCCAGCTCGCGTGACAGATGGCAGCGCCCGGCATTACCGCAGCAACCCACACTGCATCGAGCCGCCACACAAGGCCCATCAAGAATGCGCATGGAAGGCAGGGAACTCCTTCTGCCGACCACAGGCCGCTCTTGAGACGCTCAATCGGTTCGAACTGGCGCCCCCTTCCGAGCCGCGACCGTGAGGGAGCGGTCCTCACCGCTCACACAACCTACAATGACCCGGAAGAATGAGATCCTCCGCCCCAGCGGGGTGGGTCAGCACGCCTCTGGCCTACCTCATCACGTTCTCGTGCTATGGCGCTCGACTGCATGGCGAGGACAAGGCCACGGTCGATCGCAACCACAACGTACCGGAAGGCCGATACGTCCCTGAGGACCGGCGCCGGGCGAGGGCTGAGGCCCGCCTGATGAGCGAGCCGCCCTACCGCCTCAATCCCCAGGCGCGCGCGCTGACCCTTCACGCCATGCAAGAGGTATGCGCCCACAAAGGCTGGTCTCTACACGCCGCGCATGTGCGCAGCAATCACGTTCACGTCGTCGTCGCGACTAAACAACCACCCGAAGTGATGATGTCGACGTTCAAGTCCTATGCTACGCGGGCGTTGAAAGGGATTGAGGCGCCGTCGCGGAGCAAGCGCTGGTCGCGTCACGGGAGCACGCGCTGGCTCTGGAACACGGAACAGGTCAGCGAAGCGGTTTCGTACGTCCTGCACGGGC
>CAZYOX010000542.1:0-2219 GCA_964649285.1 uncultured Bryobacterales bacterium
AGGTGGCCTTGGCCGACGCGCGCTACGAAATTGCGGGGGCGGACGGCGTCCGCAAGATGTGGTCGACGTTCTTGGTCGTCAAAACCGCTGACGGTTGGCGTATTTCGGCCATCCGCAACATGCTGCCGGCGGAGTAGCGAATCCCGATCCGCAACTGTCGTTGCCGATTCACCAGACGATGCTCGCCGTCCATGGCATTCATTTGCTGGAGCGGATGAATCTCGAGGACCTTGCAGCGCGGGGCGTTATGAGTTCGCGCTGGTCTTGCAGCCGCTGAAGATGCAGGGAGCGATGGGCTCGACGGTGGCGCCGACGGCGATTTACTAGAGGGACGATGGACCTCTGGCTGGAGGTATGGCGGGCAGAGGGTTGAGGCGATTGGAGTTGCTGAGTTACCGCCGCCCCGGCGAACGCCACAGCTGAGGCGTCCGCCGGAACGACGGGAGGACTTCCTACCAAGCGGGAATCGGAGATGTCTTTGGGTCGACCCTAGTTTCTGTTTCGCACTTACGCTGCGGCTCGTCTGGCCCTGACCGCGCGCCCAGGCTCCTGCACCCTGCATGCCGGAAGCGCTGACCGAAGCCCGACCAGCCAGCGCCTTTCTGCTTTTAGGTTTAGCAGGGGGTGTCAAGGGTTTCGGGCAGGGTGACGGGTTAAGTGGTTGATTTGGTGGGGAGAAAAAAGTTGCGGAATGCGTTTGCCTGGAGGGTCTTGCTAGATTCTTGACACATCCATGATGCCTACCCGGCGCGTCATAGCGGACGCCGTTCCGCAGCGCGCAACTCGGCGCTGCTTTACCGCACAAGACATTCGAAACGCTCGTGATCTCGGCCCTTCGGCCAGAGGTACCAATTATGGTACACTCTAGTCCAGGAGACGGGCTCAAGCGCCTACCCGCTCATTTCTACCGTTCGGCCACGGGGCGAGAGCCGGTTCGCGAATGGTTGAAGGGCCTAGACACAGACGATCGCAAGATTGTCGGCGAGGACGTCAAGGACGTTGAATATGCCTGGCCCATCGGAATGCCGCTGGTGCGGTCGCTCGGCAACGAGCTATGGGAAGTACGCAGCAGTCTGACGGGCGGGAAGATTGGCCGGGTAATTTTCTGCGTTGCAGGAAGTCAGATGGTACTGCTGCACGGATTCATTAAGAAGACGCGCAAGACGCCAAAGAATGACATCGATCTGGCGCTTAGGAGAATGAGAGGCAGAGACCAATGAACAAGAAAAACGTCGGAAGCTCATTCGATAGCTGGCTTCAGGAAGAAGGCATCCAGGAGCAGGTGACGGCTGCTGCAATCAAGCGAGTATTGGCGCGTCAAATCGAGGCGGCGATGAAGGAAGAAGGTCTCACCAAGAAGGCCATGGCCGAGCGCATGGAGACTAGCCGTAGCGCGCTTGATCGCTTACTCGATCCGGACTACGAGTCAGTGACGCTGTCGACGCTGCAGAAAGCAGCAGCTGCCGTGGGACGGCAGGTACGGTTGGAGTTGGTTTGATCGCCTTAAGGAACTCCTTCGGCCATGACGAGAGCGTCCCAGCTGATAGCGACGCGCCTACGATACGGGAAGCGACTTGGCGTCGCGCTCGGTAGAAGCTCACTCATCGTCTTGAAGGGTTTTGAGCCCTGGGCTTGGGTGGCACTAGCGATCGTGTGGTTCGGAGCAGTGCTTCTGGCCTTCGCGGCCCTGCGTGAAGGCACGCTTGGCCGGTTCGGCTTCTTCGGTGGAGCGACGATTCTGATTGCTGCGGCGGTCATTGCTTTTCTGACAGCGCAACGCTGGATCCGAATTGTTCCAGGATTTTTCGGTGGGTCTGTATTCGCAGGGCTGGTTAATTACTCTGGAAGCGGGGTGACGTTGGCGGAAGCGGCAACGCTACTCGCATCGCTGATCCTCTGCGTATTCCTGTCGGCCAACTTGGCAAGACATTCGTTGACGGCGATGGAGCGCATGGCTCTGACGGCCGGGCTAGTGGCTCACTTCAACAGCCTCTTCCAACGCGAATGGATGCCGATGTGGGCCGGCGCCATGGTGGTCTTTTTCGCGATCCCATGGCTGAGGCAGAGATTGCATTCAGGGCGACGGTTTACGAACAGCCGGCGCTTGGGGTGAACGAGATTGCCTTCATCGTCGTTGGGATATGGCACAACGTCGGATGGCTGTTCACGCGTTGGATGCAGCTCAAGCAACCAGGGCCTCACGGCCCCGGCTCGGGTGG
>CAZYOX010000543.1:0-2217 GCA_964649285.1 uncultured Bryobacterales bacterium
CTACGAAGTAGCCGCCTAGGTTGCGGTTTATTTCCGGCGGCCCTTTCGGGGGCCGCCCCTTTTTCAAACTGAGACACTACCGTTTATGACCGGATCTACGACCGGGGGGCTATAATAGCCACGATCGACTTCTTCCGAGCCGGAATGACGGTTCTGCTGCGTTGTGCTTAGAACATGACGGGCGGCCAGAAGTTCTGACCGGAAGGCGTCGATGAGAATGGCAGGGGTTGGGTCTGAGCGGGCGGGGCACGCCTGCGTGGCTGTGCTGCTAGGGTTCTTCCATGCTGCGGAACTAGCGGCTAAGGTTAATCGCTGGCGGCGGAGGGGAATTTCGCCGAATCGAAGTGCGTGCCCGAGGCGTCTATAAAAACAGTGAGGGGTTCTTTGAGAACCTCTGCAAGGAATAAGTACTGTGAATTCGACCGTCAAGACTGCAGTTTTCTGGGTCGTCATCTTGGCTACCGTTGTCCTACTGTGGCAAGTAGTTCAGAGCGGCGCCAGCCAGGAGATCAAACCTTACAACTTCTCGACGTTTCGTGAGGAAGTGATTGGGGACAATGTCGCCTCGGTGACGATCAAGAACGGGGAAGAAGCGGAAGGCAAGCTGAATAGCGGCCAGAGCTTCACAGTCGTCCTTCCCCCGAATTACTCCAGCATTTACGATCTGCTCAACGAGCACAACGTTACGGTCGAGATTGAGGCTTCCACCAGCCCGACTTGGCTGTCGGCCCTGGTCACGTTTTCGCCGATCCTGTTGGTCATCGTTTTCTGGGTATTCATGATGCGCCAGATGCAGGCGGGCGGCAACAAGGCCTTGAGCTTCGGCAAGAGCCGCGCTCGGCTGCTGACCAGCCAGCAGAAGAAAGTCACCTTCAAAGATGTCTCCGGCGTCGATGAGGCGAAGGAAGAGCTCCACGAAATCATTGAGTTCCTGCGCGAACCCCAAAAGTTCCAGAAACTCGGCGGGCGTATTCCGAAGGGCGTTCTGCTCGTCGGCTCCCCTGGTACCGGCAAGACTTTGCTGGCCCGAGCCGTGGCAGGCGAGGCGAACGTACCGTTCTTCTCGATCTCCGGTTCGGACTTCGTGGAGATGTTCGTCGGCGTGGGCGCCAGCCGCGTCCGCGATCTGTTTGAACAGGGTAAGAAATCCGCTCCCTGCATCATCTTCATCGACGAGATTGATGCTGTCGGACGTCACCGCGGCGCAGGTCTCGGCGGCGGACACGACGAGCGCGAGCAAACTCTAAACCAATTGCTCGTCGAGATGGACGGTTTCGACGCTAACGAAGGCGTCATCCTCATGGCGGCCACCAACCGCCCTGACGTTCTTGACCCGGCGCTATTGCGGCCCGGCCGTTTCGACCGCCGCGTGGTTGTAGCCCGTCCCGATGTGCGCGGCCGCGAAGGCATTCTGCGCGTTCACACCCGGAAGATCCCGTTGGCCAAGGATGTCGATTTGAGCGTACTGGCTCGGGGCACCCCAGGATTCTCAGGCGCCGATTTAGCCAACCTTACCAACGAGGCCGCGCTCTTCGCTGCTCGCCAGAACCGCAAAGTCGTCACCATGCACGACTTCGAGGTTTCCAAAGATAAGGTCTTGATGGGCGCTGAACGCCGCTCGATGATCCTCACCGAGGAAGAGAAGCGCAACACCGCCTATCACGAAGCCGGACACGCGCTCGTCGCGGCCTTGATCGGCGGCGGTGCGGATCCGCTGCACAAGGTCACCATCATCCCCCGCGGCCAAGCGCTTGGCGTGACCATGCAGTTGCCGCTCGACGACAAGCACACTTATACCGGCGAGTACTTGAGGGCGCGCTTGGCGATCCTCATGGGCGGCCGTATCGCCGAGGAAATCTTCCTCGACCATATGACCACCGGCGCCGGCAACGACATCATGCAAGGTACCGATCTGGCTCGCCAGATGGTCTGCGAATGGGGTCTGAGCTCGATGGGGCCGCTGACCTTCGGCAGGCGCGATGAACAACCCTTCCTCGGACGCGAGATGTCGCAGCACCGCGACTACTCCGAGGCGACCGCGATTCGCATCGACGCCGAGATCAAAAACCTCGTTACAGAGGGCTACAACCGCGCCCGCAAGCTCATCGAAGAGCACAAAGATGCGATGGTACGGGTCTCCGAAGCTCTTCTGGAACGGGAAGTGCTCGACGGCATGGAAGTCGGCAGACCGCCGTAGGCGTTTGAGACGATCACGAT
>CAZYOX010000544.1:0-2204 GCA_964649285.1 uncultured Bryobacterales bacterium
CAGCGGGCGAGGCGGAGCGCCGCAACCCGAACGACTACGCGTTGATTGTGCTTTCGGATGTCGCGAATCTCTCGACCGGCTTTGAGAACAAGGTGCGCGAGTGGACCGAGCAGGGCGGGGCCGTATTGGTCGCAGTCGGGCCGGCGATTTCGCAGCGTGGGTCGATTCCGGTATCGGGCAGGCGCGTGGCGCTCGCGCCCTTGGCGGGCCGTGCCGGCGCAGAATTCCAAATTGCCGGGCAGATGGATTTAAGCCATGCCGCCGTGGGTCGTGTCGAACGTTTCCGAGGAGTGAAATTCTTCCGCCAGGCGAAAGTTGAGGCGGCCGAGAGCGACGACGTGTTGGTCAGCTTGGCCGATGGATCGGTGCTGCTGATTGAGAGTCCGCTCGGCTCGGGCAAAGTGATGGTATTTGCCTCGTCCTTCGACAACGTTTGGAACGACCTGCCGGTGCAGCCGGTGTTCGTACCCTTCGTCGTGGAGTTGGCCCGCTATCTCTCCGGCGCGGCGGAAGACATCCACCAAGCGACCGTCGACTCGTCGCTGGCGTTGGCGCAGCGGAGAGAAGGCGGCGCGGCGGTGCAGATCGTGGATCCGGCGGGTGACCGTGCGCTGTCGCTCTCGGAGTCGGTGGCGCAGACGGACGTCACGGTCGATCAGGTGGGCTTTTACGAGATTCAGAGTTCGCGCGGAACGGAACTCGTCGCCGTCAATCCCGACCCGAGAGAATCGAACTTCCGGCCGTTGGAGGCCGACACACTGGCGCTTTGGCAGGCGACCGGCCGGGGCGCAGGTGAGCCTCAGACGGCAGGAGTCGGAGCTGAATCGCCCATTAAGCCTCCTCCGCTCAGGATTTGGAGATTTCTCCTACTGCTGCTTGTTGTGGTGGTACTGGTAGAATCCGTCATAGGGAACCAGCACTTGAATGTAAGACGGGAGGTATAGCCATCGTGACAAGCTCAGGCGGCCTGCAGGAGTACCTTGCTCAATTCGGACGACGCTTCAAACTTGGTTTAGCGTCGCGGGGGATGGGGTTCGTTGCGCTGGTTGCCCTACTGTTGACGATTGTGCTCGTCTTCGTAGCGAACCGCTACGCGTTTTCGGATGCGAGCGTCCTCTCGACGCGCACCCTACTTTTCATCGGCATGGCGGCTGCGATCGCCGCTCTCGTCATCTTGCCGTTTCGCCGTTTGCGCCGCCGAGGCGTCGCGCGGGAAGTGGAAGAGAATGTGCCCGCTTTCGGCGGACGTGTCGAGACTTACTTTGATCACGCTCGCAAGGCGGAGCAATCCGGACAGAAGAATCCGTTCCTCGATCTGCTTGCCGAAGATGCGATGCAAGTCGCGGAGACGGCTCCTGTGGAGTCCGTGCTCACGACCGGACGCATTGCTTCGTTCGCCGCTTTGGCCGTGCTTTGCGTAGGCACGCTGCTGTGGCTGGCAACCGCCGGTCCTGGCTACTGGGGCTATGGCGCATCGCGTCTTTGGGGCGGATGGATTTCTTCTGCGGACAAACCGATCTACGACGTTGTCGTGGAACCGGGCGACGCCACGGTGCGCTCGGGCGCAACCTTCGAAGTGGATGCGGAACTGGTTGGATTTGATTCGAACGACGTACGCATCTACGCGCAGTATGAGAGCGGCGTCGAGTGGGAAGCCGCGCCGATGTCGCCGCGAACCGCGGACAGCGGATTCCAGTTCATGTTCACCGGTGTCCGCGAACCGTTCCGCTATTACGTGGAAGCGGGCGGCGTGAGGACGAACACTTACGAAGTGAACGTGGTTGTTCTGCCGAACATTCAAACGATCAAACTCAACTACAAGTATCCAAGCTGGACTGGCTTGGAGCCGTACGTTGAAGACCCAGGCGGCGACGTCCGGGCCGTGATCGGAACGGTCGTCACGGTGGAAGCCACTACGGACAAGCCGCTGGCCGGAGGCGTCCTGACCGTCAGCGGCAAGGACGTGCCATTGCGCGCCGACGGATTAGTCTTGCGCGGCGACATCACCGTGACCGAGGACGGCGAGTATCACTTCGCCACGATTTACGACGGCGAACATGTTCGCCTTACCGACGATTTCTTCATCACGACAGTTGAGAATCAGAAGCCGGAAGTCAAGATCAGCGAGCCGGGCCGCGACTGGAAGGCGACGAGCATCGAAGAGGTACCGGCGCGTTTCGAAGTGACGGATGACTTTGGCGTAC
>CAZYOX010000545.1:0-2197 GCA_964649285.1 uncultured Bryobacterales bacterium
GGGCCAGGCCGACTGCATCTCGGTCATGACCTACAACGAATACGGCCAGGCGCTGGACGCCGGCTACGGCCCCGACAACCTCACCATCTTCAACTACACCGAGATGGGCAACGACCTGCTCGAGGACGGCCTCTACGTGATGGAGGATACCCTGTCCGATCCGGCCCGCGTCGACGCCTATACGCGGTTCGTGCGCGCCTCGATGAAGGGCTGGGCCTATGCGCTCGAGAACCCGGACGAAGCGGCGCAGATCGTCGTCGACTCCGACGAGACCGGCGCGGCCGAGCTCGCGCACCAGCAGTACATGATGAGCGAGGTGGCCAAGCTCATCGACCCGGACGACGCCGCGCTCGACATGGCGACCTACGAACGTACCGTGAAGGCCCTGCTGGATCAGGAGATCATCCAGAACGAGCCCTCCGGCGCCTATACCACCGTCATCACCGACGCGCTCTAGAGCCCGGAGCAGATCGTAACCGTCGCTGGGGAGGCGGGAGCAATCCCGCCTCCTTCGCCGGACGCCCGGGCACGCAAGGGCGGCGGCCGGCCCGGCCACGGCGCCCGGGCGCGTCTTTGTTCAACCCCCGCGGCCGCGTCAGGAGCCGATGCTCGATCCCCTCAAGTCCGCGCTCTCCGACTTCCTGCATCTTTCCAAGGATGCGCTTCACGTCCATTTCGGCATCGCCGCCTATCTGTTCTTTCTCGTGTTCTTCCGCAGGCGACCGGCGAGCGCGATTCCCTGGCTCGCGGTGCTGGTTCTCGAACTGATCAACGAGGCCCTCGACATCGCCTACGCCCTGGGACACCGCGGCCAGCTGCTGAGGGTGCTGCTCGGCACGCTCAAGGACGTCGTCAACACCATGCTGTGGCCGACGGTCCTGTTCCTCGTCCTGCGCTGGCGCGCGCATCGCCGGCGGCGCGGCACCGGGGCGTGAGGCCAGGCGTCACGCCGGCGTGTCGCCGTCGCCCGGCTATCCGCCCGCGCTCACGTGCCCCAAACCGCCTGACAGCCCCTCGGGCTTCCGGGTTGGCTCCTTCCCTCGTGCCCACCGCCCCCTCGACAAGCTCGGGATGAGGAGGTGGACGGGTCCCCGGGCGCATTGAGCCTCTGGAAGATATATGAGGCACAACGCGCCTCGGGATGCCGGGCTTTCTGGCGAGGGGGCTGGGGGACCGGCCTGCCCGCCATGCCCCGCCGTAGCGTGACACACCCGGACCCGGTGCTGCGTACCCCAAGCCTACGCCTGCCCTCGCCCCCGCACTTGATCCGGGGATCGACCCCAGGGGGCAGTCGCGACCCCGCCGCCCCGGCTGTCCCCCGCGCGCGGAGCCTGCTCCGGCACAGGCCGGACTTCGCTGCGCATCCGTCCTTGCGCGGGGGATGGGGGGAGTATGGGGGATGTGGAGGGGGTGGGGATAGATTAGGTGATGTGGGGGATCTTCTGGTGCTTATCGTGAAGCCGAAGAGACTTGGTCCCGATACGTACTGTTGCAATATGCTCTTCATTCTTACTATAGCTACCCAAGGGGGCGAGATGGCAATCGAACAAGCATCTAAGGCGAGTGCAAACCCGACGAAGGCGTTCTTCGTGAGTATGATCACGCGCGACATCGGACTCGATGACTGCATCCTCGATCTCATTGATAACAGCGTCGACGGGGCATGGCGGTGCGAAGGCAGTAGACCGGTAGGCCTAGCTGACCAAGTTGACCTGTCCAGATACGAAATCCGCGTGACGGCGACCGCTGACGAGTTTGCAATCACCGACAATTGTGGGGGCATGTCGCTTGATGATGCGATCAACCATGCCTTCAGCTTTGGCCGCCGCGCTGCGGACGCACCGGATCAATACAGCATAGGTGTATACGGCATCGGAATGAAGCGGGCTGTCTTCAAGATCGGCGAGAGCATTCATGTGAGAAGTACATACACTGAATCCGGAAGTTCGCGCCGCGAGTCCTTTGTCGTTCCGATCAGTGTGAGAGACTGGCTCAAGGATGACACACCGCCTTGGGACTTCGACTTGGAGCCAGACGAACCCCTCGAAAGCGATGGCGTTGCCATTTCCATCCGCACACTTACAACGGCCGCGGTTTCCGCGTTCGAAAGCCCCGCATTCATTCAGAACTTGCGCCGAACCATTGCGCGAGACTATTCGCTCCACCTTAACCGCGGACTCCGGATTTTGGTCAACGG
>CAZYOX010000546.1:0-2190 GCA_964649285.1 uncultured Bryobacterales bacterium
CAGCTGGCGGCCGAAACTCGTGATATTGGCAGGAGATTGGCCGTTTCGTTCGGTCCATCCGCGATATGCCGAGTACAGTGCTGCCGCCCTAGACTCGCAACCCTCGCCGGTGATGCAGCAGTCGTCAAGAAACGCTCCTAGTAGGTCACTTTCGGCGCGATATGCTGCGGTAGCCTCAGCGACGGCCTGAGGTGGTCTTAAGCCGTTCTTCTTCCAGTCAAGGCAACCGGCGACGATCCACTTTAGGATGCCTGCGGATTCCGTGATGAGCTTTTCGAGTATCTGCGGATCGCGTTCCTCTTCTCCGATTCGAGCAGTGAAGGGGACGAGGCGAATCCGCCGCCATATCGCGTGATCGGTACCGCGTACGTCGGGTTTGTGATTCGTCGCAAGCCAGAGCTTGAACGTGGGGTCAAACTCGAACCACTCCGACCTCATGAAACGCGCCGTGATCTTGTCGCCGCCCGTAAGGGCCTTGAGACGGGCCTCGGCTAGGCGCTTGCCTTCGTCCGATTCTAGAGCCTCGACGAATCGAGCGCCCTTGAGCTTTGCTATATCGTTGGGTACGCCGCCGGCTTCGCGCTTCGCGAGCAGGGTCTCGGTCGGAGTTGTGACCGCGTATTCTCCGAGAACGTGCTTGACGATTCCGAAGAGTTTGGATTTCCCGTTCTCTCCATCGCCGTGACAGAGGTAGAAACACTGCTCGGAGACGTCGCCGGTTGCAGAGTAACCTATGGAGCGCTGGACGAAGCGAATGATTTCAGCGTCGCCGCAGAAGATTCGGTTGATGAACTTGTGAAAGATGGGTGCCGCCGAATCATCGTGGTACACGACCGGCGCAAGCTTCGTTATAAGGCCTGCAGCATCGTGCGGCCGTAATTCACCTGTGCGTAGATCAATAGTTCCGTCCAAGACGTTCAGAACAAAGCCGTCCGCGTCGAGATCATCCACAGAGACGATCAACTCCGATTGATTGCGAGCCAAGGCCAGAAGTGAATCAATCCGGCGTCGATCCTCGCACCTCAAAGCCCATGACGCAATCGCTCTCCGTTGCTGGTCGTCCGAGAGCTTGGCGGCCTCGGCGTAGAGACGCCGGATGAAGTCCTGCGCGATACGATGGACTGCTCCGTCTTCGTCTCGCTTCCAACGGCGGCCGTCCCAAACGAGCCAGCAGGCCAGCTTGTGGCAATACTTCAGTTCATTGGCGTTCCACTTGGCGAACAGCTGGGCGTTGCCGGTGTCCGTACAGTGGAAGTTGCCGGGAAGTTCCGGCATCTCGATGACTTTCGCCAGTTCCGCCGCAAAACTGGAGACTTGGCGCTCGGATTCAGGTAACATGCCCATCCTCGAGTCGCCGCCGCAGAATGGCCAGATCAAGGGCCGAGAACGCGCACATGGTGATGACGTAGTCGTCGAGTCCGTCGGCAAGCCGGAGACGATGGGGAACCGCCGCAACGTCTTGCCAGATTGGGTTATCGGTGAATGAGCCTTCGGCAGTCGCCCATGAGTCGAGTTCGCGGCAGTCGTCTAAGATCGAGTTACGAATGGCCCGGATGACAAGCACTATGCGGTCGCGCCATGAGAGGAGTTCGCGGGCTTGCCTCTCGGCGACCCTTCGCCTTTCGATGGTTTTCTGATCCAGCGGAGCCAGAGTTTCCCCCTGCCAGCAGGCGAGCCATCGCACCGCCGCCGCCTTATCGCACTGCAGCGCCAGCTGGATGAGGGCAAGGATTCCGCCCCCTTTTTGTCGCCCGTGGTCGAACCACTGGCCCGTGTCGTCGTCGACCGATAGAGATCGGGGATCGGTGCCGCCGCGGAACCACGCTCGGCAGCGTCCGTTTCGGAGTTTGGGGCCGCCCAGCGCTACTATCACGTCGGATATGAGAGTGCGGGCTAGAAGGTTGGGTAGAAGAGTCATCGTTGGTTTTGTGCACCGCTCTTTGGTTTCCTGCCGGGCGGCGCATTTAGCTTTTTGGAATGACTATTCTTGTGAGGCCTTTAGGCCCTCCAGCCAGGCGGTAACGTCTTCAGCAAAAAAGGCGCTCCGACCTTGGCTCACTTTCACCGGCTTCGGAAACTGCCCGGATCGCTGCATTCGCCACAGCGTGGTGCGGGAAAGGCCAGTAATTTCCTCAACGTCTTGCCAGCTCAGGAGCTGACGTTTGTTTGGAACGGCCTGGGTTGAGAATG
>CAZYOX010000547.1:0-2184 GCA_964649285.1 uncultured Bryobacterales bacterium
AATTCGTCCACAGCGTTGACGATCGCTCATCGGAGAGCATGCGGCGCACCTGCTTTTCGAGCACCGCCGGCTGCTTGAGTTCTCCCCGAGCGGCGACTTCGAGCAGCTCATCGTCGGGGATGCTGCTCCACAGGAAAAACGACAGCCGCGAAGCCAGCTCGATGTCACTAATGCTGTAGGCGGTCTGCGAGCCGGTCTGCGGATCCTTCTCGACCCGGAACAAGAATTGCGGGTTGACCAGAATCGCGCGTAAAGCCCTTTCAATGCCGGTATCGAACTCGCCCGCGGCTCGACCTTGCCGGTAAAACTCCATCGGCACATCGAGATCGTGCCCGGCGATGGGCCGCCGATACGCACGCCGCATGAAGGTCGAAAGAATCTCCTTGGCGCACGCTTCTTCCTCAGACGATTGCGCAGGACGGCAGGTGAAAATTCGACGGCGGCTAGGCGTATCTCCCGGACCGGTGGCGTTGTAAGGACCCAGAATAGAGATCGAATAAACGGCAGGTTGCGTTCGCGGATGCCGCTCGGCGTTGAAGTACGCTTCATACGGTTGACGGACGGTTTCCGTCAGAGCCGAGGTTTTTCTGATAAACGAGACGCCGATGTCGCGCGGCCCCGCCTTTACGGGAATACGAACGTTCAGATGCTGGTCAATGTGCTGATGGTCGGAGAGCACCGGAACGGGCTCGACCGTGAATACTTCGACCCGTTTTCCATCCAGCGTCAGCTCCACGTCGTGGGGATCAGCCAAGCCTTCGACGCGTTCATCGCGATCTCGGGAGAGCCGTATCTGGATCTCGTATTCCGCGTCCTGCGGAAACCAGTGGCGGGTCAGAGTACCGCCACGCGTACCGAAGGGCAATCCTTCGATGTGCTTTTCTTGGGTCAGTTCCGCCGGGAGCACAATCGTGTCTCCGTCGGGGGATCGAGTGGGGCTGCCGACTGCCAACCGGCTGATCTTCTGGGCCGCGGATAGATAACGCTCCAGCAATGCCGGCGACAGTTCGCCGACAGTGACGTTATCAAAGCCGTGGCCCGATTCATCATTCGGCAACAGCGAGGAAACGTCGATATCAACTGCGAGCAGATCGCGGATGGCGTTTTGATATTCGGTACGCGTAAGCCGCCGGAAAGTGGGCGTACGGCCTGGATTCGGGTGGGCGGCCGCAGCGGCGTCAAGCTCCGTCACCAACGACGAAACCACGGCATCGTAGGTGGCTTCGTCCGGCCGAGGGAGGCCTTCCGGAGGCATGTAGCGGTGGCGCATCTTGGTGACCACCTTCTCCCATACCTCCGGATTGGCGCTCGGGTTTTCCGCTTCGGCGGCCTTAAGAGCCAAGCCGCCGGATTTTACTGTTTCGTTGTGGCATGCCACACAGTATTGTTCGACGACGGCAACAGCAGTCTTGCCGGACTGCTGTTGCGCGCCGAGATTGCACACGACACCCCAAGAGAGGAGCACCCAGGCCGCCCTGCGGCCAAGGCTAGCCGTGATGCGCCTAGGCGCCTGACTCATGGACCGGGGTGTGTGCGCTTTTTTCATGAACGTTAACCGCTCTTTACCAACTCAGTCTAGCGTTCAGCTGCATCTGCCTTGAGGGGTAGAAGTCTGTGAACCGCCCAAAGTTAGCGGAGTTAATGTTGGTTGTGAATGCGGAGTAGCCAGTGTGATTCAAGGCGTTGAAGGCATCGGCCCGAATCTGGAAGCCGATCCGCTCGTTGAGACGGAAAGTCTTGCCCAAGGAAAGATCCACGAGGTAGCGGGCGGTGCCGCGAATCGCGTTGTTACCCAGGTTGCCCGGCCGAATCGGATTGCCGCCTTCGCCGAGAGGAACGAGGCGGAAGGCGTCCCGGTTTAAGTAAATCCCATCGTGCCGGAAGTTGGGATTGATCGGATCACCGCCCACGTAGTCGGGACGTGACGTCAGACCGTTCTGCGAGATGTAGGTCGCTTGCCCGCTCTGAGCGCTGAACACGCCCGAAATCTGCCATCCGCCCAGAATCGTCCGGGTCAAGGAATTCCGCCCCGTGAGTGCAGGTAGCTCGTATACCCAATCGCCGGTAAGCCGATGCGTCGTATCGCCGGTCGAAGGGCCGCGGTTGGCCGCGATGTCGAAGAAATCCTGGATGGCGTTAACCGTGTCTCCGCTGAAATCAGCTCCCGTGTCGCCTCCCGCTGTC
>CAZYOX010000548.1:0-2179 GCA_964649285.1 uncultured Bryobacterales bacterium
GAAAGGCGTGGCGAGGCGGCCCATCTTATGGCACCAGAAGTTCAGCCAGATTCCGCTTCCCGGCAGCCACAGCCGCGGCTCCAACCACAACAGTTGGTAAATACCGGCCAAGGTTCTCACCTTGCGCCGAAACTCCTGGTCGATCCTCGTCGGGTCGTCGTACGCCCAAGCGCCTTCTTCGAAGACGATGCGCTTCCCCTGGAATGCGGCCTGAAGGGGCAAGTACACGTCGTCGTCAAGACAGTGCGGCGGCAGGGGCGCGCACAGTTCCCGCCGGATCAGATAAATCGCTCCTGTCGCGCCGGTCGCCGAGCCGAGGGCGCTTTGCGCCTTGCGGATTGTCTTTTCGTATCGCCAATACAATCCCAGCGCCTTGCCTTCGTCATGCGAGGAGCTGCGAATCATCAACTCGCCGCTGACGACGCCGATCCCGCCGTCGAAAAGGCGCGACGTCATACGCTGAAGGCACAGAGGATCTAGGCTCTGCCTTACATCAGTGAAGAAAATGACTTCACCATCCGCGAGCTCCAGCCCCCGATTGATGGCGGCCGCCTTACCTCGCCCAGATACTTCCTCCAATATCACGTTCGGCAAGTCAAACGACCGCACAATGTCTGCCGTTTCATCCGTGGAGCCGTCGGAGATAACAATAATTTGTAGAAGGTCAACAGGATAAGAAAGAGCCAGAATCGACCGAAGCTTATCCGCAATCCAAGGCGCCCCATTGCGGACGGGCAGGAGCACTGTCACCCTGGGCGTCATAGACGCGCGATTGACTGGACGAGGGAATAGCCGAGAAAGAATAACAATAGCGAGCGGGTAACCTAAAAAAACCAATACGATTAAGATGAACGACGAGGCCAGAAGCGCATGCCAACCGGTCGGCGTCATCTCCTCGATTGTACCCCAGCTCCGGCCCGCCACTGGCGGACGCCTACTGTCAGAACAAAGCCTAGATCCAGCCTTTTGCCGCGTAGTAAGCGATCTTCCCCGACTCTACGACAAGATCCTGAAAGGCGCCCCACCGGTCTTGCCAGCGGCTTGCTCGCTTGAGAGCGTCTGGGATCGGCCGGGGTTCCGCGAGAACCCCTGCGCGACGGAATGCGCGGCGCGCTCTCCACATGTGGAAATCGCTTGTTAGAAGGACCAGGTCCGTCGCGGCGGCGTCGCGCGCCAACAAGGCAGCCGTATTCGCGGCGCTGTCGTGCGTGGAGTTCGACTGAGTCTCTAGAATGATCCGATCCTGCGGGACGCCGGACGCCCTCATAAACAGAGCCATATCCGTCGATGACGATAAATCTCCCGTTATTAGAACTCGCTCGAAATTATCCGTCTGATATGCTCTTACGGCATAATTGGCCCGTAAATAGGAAGTTCTCCCGATAAGGCCGTTATCCGTGGAGTCGCCGGCGAGCACGATCAATGTCCTACCGTGAGGATCCCTCCAAGAACCGGCCAGCGCCGTCGCCCACCACGTCACCAGAGGCGTAAACGACACAAGGAGAACAACAAGGCCAACCACCGCTAAGGCGTCACGACACCGGCGAACGATTGGCGAGCCCATCAACCCCATGCTACCTGAGACGTCTTTGGGTCAGGGAGCCCTTAGGCGGGGCCTTAGGTACGCGGTGCATGTTTCGCGAAAGATCAACTAGACTAGGAAAGCCCGCGTCGCACCAACCAGGAAGGTCATTGCGTATGTTTCGGATTGCGCTGTTATTATGCCTATGCGCAGCGGCAGGACTGCCTGCCGAGAATCTATCGTCTCAACCGAAGAATCAAGCAGCTATTTTTGTTGGCAACGTATTGCCGCAGATCGCCGCCGGCAGCGGTTGGTCAACTGAGATTCAGGTAATGCATTCTCTCTTCGAGGACGTACCTCAGGGGTTTACCATTAATTTCTTCGATAACAGCGGTAACCCCTTGAGCGTCCCCGTAACCAGACTGGGAGCTTTCACAGAGGAAAACGTTACAGGGGTGTCAGGCATATTGCAGCCGCGCGGCGCTGCGTTCTTCGTTTTGGAGGCAGGCCCAGGAGCAGCACTACTCGAAGGGTATGCGCTCATTGAGTCGACGACCGCGGGCGGCGTGACGATGAATGCGGTACTGACCCAAAGGGTTGAGGGCCGACCAGACTTCCAGGCATCGATTCCGAGTCTGGATCAAAACGGAACGAATT
>CAZYOX010000549.1:0-2177 GCA_964649285.1 uncultured Bryobacterales bacterium
GCGAGTGGCGGGAAGCGGCAGATCATGGCGAAAATTGGCAGACGATGGCGCAAATTGGCACGGGATGCCAAAGTCTGTCACTGGGTCAATTAGCCGTTAATTCATTGAAGACATGGAGCTAACGGCGCCTCGCATACGAATTATTGGCACTATCGCCGCGTTCGAGGTAGGCGAGCAGCGTTGAGGCGGCCCGAGCTCGTTCCGAGGGCGTTGACCGGGCGACGTCCGCGAGGTCGTGGAAGGCGAGGATGTGCGGCGGCCTCTTCTTGCGGGAAGTTGCCATGGTAGTCATCGAGGGCGGTGTGGAGGGCTTCCCGGCAGTCGGGATCCTTGCGCCAACGGTAGAGCGTACGTAGAGAGACGCTGGCGCGTGCGGCGACGAGGCGCGGTTTTCTCCGAAGGCAAGAGCGATGAGGGCGATGCGTTGTTTGGGGTTGAGGATTTTTGCAGGGCGATGGTCGTCCATGAGGCGACCTCCGTGGAAAGCGAAACGGCCCGCTCGGAGAGCGGGCCGTTCCTATGCGTTTAGGGTAGCAGGGGGTGTCAAGAAGGGCGGTTCGTTGAAGACTGCGTCGAGATAGTTAAAGAAACCGTATTGGGCATTTCCACTGGTACTCCTCCGCCAGCGCACGTAGTTGCGCCGAGGTGACAGCGGCGGTCGTCGTCGGTCAGGAAAGGCGTCTTGGCGTTGTTGCCCCGCTGAGTGGCATGGTGCGAAACGCCCTCCGCAACCACGCGCGCTTGTCGCGACATGCGTTGGCGCGGCTAGTCTAGCAGAGTTTCCTTCCTTCCATGAGACGGCTGGTTGGAGTCAAGGGGAAAGTAAGGATGAGGACCGCGCCCGGCTTCCATGCGCATTCTTAATGGGCCTTGTGTGGCGGCTCGATGCAGTGTGGGTTGCTGCGGTAATGCCGGGCGCTGCCATCTGTCACGCGAGCTGGCCGTGAAGTCGCTCTAGGCAGGAATCGCAGTCGCCGGCAAGCTCGGCTTGCTTTCATCCTCAACAGAAAACTCTTCTCTTCCTCCTAGCTAAGCTTCGGCGGGAAACGGCCGCCAACTCTCCTGTCTGGCCCACAGCCGATGCAAGACGACGGCCAGTTTACGGGCCAGCGCCGTAATGGCGCGCTTGCGTCCGGCCGCACCGCCGCGCGAAGCCAGCAGCAGCGCCCAGCGCCGCAGCGAACTGTCTTGTCCGAACGGCCCCAAGATGCGATGCGCGCATTGCACCAACAAGCGCCGCAGACGCACGTCGCCTGCCTTGGAGATCGGCAACTGCGGATCGCTCGATCCCGACTGCGCCTGGCGCGGCGTCAGGCCCAGATACGCGCCCACCTCGCGCGAATGCCGGAAGCGGCTAGGGTCTTCGAGCGTGTGCACGAAGGTCAGCGCCGTCAGCGGCCCCACGCCGGGAACCGTCATCAGCCGGGCCGCCGACGGATCTCGCTCGGCGGCCTGTTGCGCCGCCCGGTTGGCCGCAGTGATGCGTTCGCTGAGCACGGCGATCTCGGAGAACAAGGGCTCAAGTACGGCAGCCAGTTCCGGTTTCAGGTCCGCCGTCGCGCGGGCGGCGAAGCTCTTGGTCGAGGTCTTCGCCAAACGCTCCCCGTGCGTCTTCGCTAGTCCGCGCGCGGCGTTGACCAGCAGCGTACGCGCCCGCACCAGCGCCTCGCGCACGCGCAACCCGCTCAACTCCAGTTGCGCTTGCTCGCCGCGCACCCGGGTCGGGTGCAACAACGCCGGGTCCATGCGCGCATACCGCGCCAGCTTCACCGCGTCGCGCCGGTCGTTCTTGCGCGTCGCGCCCCAGATGCCGCGCAACTCGCGCGCGTTGGCCACCAGCGCTTCGTGCCCCAGCTTCTCCAACTCCCGCGCGATCCAGCCCGATTGCGAACCGGTCTCGAGCGCAATCCGCGCGGGCGGCATCTCCGCAAATACCTTCGCCAATCCCGCCGGCGTGTTGCGGAACTCGCCTTCAGCGATTAACTCGCCGTCCTCGTCAACAATCGCGTACCGGCTCGTGCGGTCTCCCAAATCCAATCCCACGCTCCACTGCGGCTGAACCGCTTTCTTCGTTGCTTTCTTATTGCTATGCTTCCTCATGGCTGGTTCTCCTTTGCATCTTTACTGAATGCGCACCAGCAGCTTACCGCTGCTCAAGTAGAACCAGCCGTCTCCTC
>CAZYOX010000550.1:0-2173 GCA_964649285.1 uncultured Bryobacterales bacterium
GTTCCGTTCTCCGCCATCGGAGCCATTTGGTTCCTCTACTGGTTGGACTACAACGTGAGTGTCGCTGTTTGGGTCGGTTTGATTGCTCTGCTCGGTGTTGATGCCGAGACAGGCGTATTCATGCTGCTGTATCTGGACATTGCCTACGACGATCGCAAACGCAAGGGGCTAATGAACAGTGCGGCCGACCTGAAGGAAGCCATTATCGAAGGCGCTGTTAAGCGCGTCCGGCCTAAGGTGATGACGGTTGCAACGACGTTCATCGCGCTCGTGCCGATCATGTGGTCAGCCGGAACGGGATCGGACATGATGCGGCGAATCGCGGCTCCGATGATCGGCGGAATATTGACGTCGTTCCTGATGGAGTTGGTGGTCTACCCACCCATATATCAGATCTGGCGCGGATTCGAAGTCCGCAGAGCCCAAAGGGAGACGAATCATGCATAGAACGATGTGGTTGAGCTTTTGCCTGATGTTGATTGCGGCTCCGCTCGCCGCCGAACAATTTCGGTACGAAGTACGCCGGGACAAGTTGTGGGGCGGCGAGACGGGCGTGCTGACGATCGGAGAAGAGGGCATCGCCTATGCAAGCGATGACGGCAAGACGATAGTGAAGTTGCCCTACCGCGATATCCGCAAGTTGGACATCGCGGATCGAAGCAAAGTCGCAATCACTACGTACGAGCGAAAGGCGAAGCGGCTGGCGCAACGCCAAGGCATCGAACTCGTGCTGATCGATGGCGTGGTCTCCGACCGTCTTGCCGGATTTCTCGCGGATCGCCTCGAACGCCCCGTTTTGGGAAGCGCTAGAGAGGAGCCCGTAGGTAGGCGCGTATCCGCCTATCATCGTCATCTGCTGGGTGGCTGCAACGGAATTCTCGTGTTTGGCGCAGATGCGGTTCACTATGTCGCCCAAGAGCCGAAACACAGCCGCACTTGGCCCTTCGAAGACATAGAGACAATCGGTTCGACCGATCCCTTTCACTTCCGCGTCTCGACCTACGTGGAAACGTACAGCCTCGAACTAAAGGAGCGTTTACCGGAGGAGGCCTATCGTCGACTCTGGCTGCGAATTTTCAAGACACCTACTTATGCGTCGCCTGGCGACAAGGAGAACCAATGACCATGAAAACAGCACCGCTATTCGCCGCCGCCGTTATGGCAGCATTCATTCTCGCCTGTACGGGACCGGCTGATCAGTCGTCTTCAAACGCATCGCCCGCTGGTTCAGGGACAAGCGCGGAGGATATCCCCAACGCGATTGTGGCCGTATTTGAATCTTACGAATCAATCCGAGCGGCGCTAGCAGCGGATCAATCCCCGCAACCCTCACAGTACGAGGGCCTAGCCGCCGCTGCGCGCCGAGCCGCGCAAGAACAGACCAGCGAAGGTGAACAGGTCTTCGTGGAGCTATCCGAAGCGGCCAAAGTGGCCGCCGCGCAGGCTAGTCAGGAATTGCCCGAAGCGCGCCGTCGGTTCGGAGAGGTCAGCGAACTCCTGATCGGGTTCCTGAGTGCGAATCCGGGACTTGCGCGTGGACGGTTTGTGTTCGAGTGCCCGATGGCCAAGGCCTACCCAAAGTGGGTGCAGTCGTCGGAAACCGTTTCGAATCCCTACATGGGATCTGCGATGGCCTCATGCGGGTCGGCGTCGGCATTGGCGCGATGAACGCTCCGGAATAGACTTTTCTGTAACGGGTTATCCCCTACTGGGCTCTAGCGAGTAGAGGGCGTACGCATGATGGCTCAAATGATGCCGATGCAAGGGCCGTGCTGGGGTTGTATCGCTGGCTGGGTGTTGGCTGTCGCTCTAACCGTGTTTATCGTGCTTGGGATACTGAAGCTCGTCAGAAAGTGAAGTGCTGCGCAATCGAGCCGCCAATCCATCGCGTTTCTTACCCGAAGCCTATTTAGCCGGCGTAGCCTTCTTCCTCAACTTCGCGTGGGAGATGTGGCAAATTCCCTTTTTCGTGGGGATGTCGACAATATCGCATTGGGACGGCGTCGTGCGCTGCACGCTCGCGACAGCTGGCGATGTCCTCATTATGTTGCTCGCCTTCTACGCAGCCGCCGCGGCGGCTGGCGGAAGAGGGTGGTTTCTTACACCCTCGCGTCTGGCCGTCGGGGTCTTCCTCGGTGTCGGATTGGTGATCACCGCTGTGGCCGAGCTCATA
>CAZYOX010000551.1:0-2169 GCA_964649285.1 uncultured Bryobacterales bacterium
GACGCGTCCACACGTGTCTGAGACTTCGCTGAGGATATGCGAGGAGAGGATGATCGTGTGATCGCCGGCGAGCGACTTGACCAATTCGCGGACTTCGCGGATCTGCGCCGGGTCGAGACCAGCGGTGGGCTCGTCGAGAATCAAGACTTTCGGGTTGTGGATGAGCGCCTGAGCGAGGCCGACCCTCTGCTTGTAGCCTTTGGACAGCTTGCCGATCAGCTTGCGACGGACATGATCGATCGACGTCTTTGCCAGGGCTGCGTCGACCGCGGAAGCGACTCCAGAGTTCGGAATGCCCTTGAGGCGGGCGACAAACTCGAGGTAGGAGGCCACGTCCATTTCCGGGTAGACCGGCGGGATTTCGGGCAGGTAGCCAATGTGGCGCTTGACTTCGATGGGTTCGTCGAGAACGCTGTGTCCGGCGACCTCCGCCGTGCCCTCGGTGGGCGGCAGGAAGCCTGTCAGGATGCGCATCGTCGTCGTTTTGCCGGCGCCATTGGGCCCCAGGAATCCGACGATCTCGCCCGCCGCAACCTCAAAACTGATGTTACGGACCGCAGTCATCGAACCGTAACGTTTCGTGACGCCTTGTACTTTGATCATGGAGTGGTTGTTCGCCAGGGAGCGATTAGAATCGCTCAACCACTTCATATTATGAGAAATAGCTCGGCCTGGCAGTCAACCGGATCGGTTACCTAAGCGCTAATCGTCGTCGCCGACGCTGAGTACGGCGAGGAAGGCTTCCTGGGGGATGTCCACGCGGCCGACGCGCTTCATGCGACGTTTGCCTTCGCGCTGTTTGTCGAGCAGTTTTCGTTTGCGGCTGATGTCGCCGCCGTAGCACTTGGCGATGACGTTCTTCTTCATGGCCGAGATGTTGTCGCGGGCGACGATCTTGTTGCCGATGGCAGCCTGCAAAGCAACCTCGAACATTTGCCGCGGGATGAGCTTTTTGAACTTGGCGATGAGTTGTTTGCCGCGTTCGTGCGCCTGGTCTTTGTGGATGATCAGCGAAAGCGCATCCACGGGTTCGCCCGCGACGAGGATGTCCAGCTTGACCATGGGCGACTTCCAGTAGCCCGAGAAGTGATAGTCGGCCGAGGCATAGCCGCGCGAGAGGGTCTTGAGCCGGTCGTAGAAGTCGAGAACGATCTCGCTCAGGGGCACTTCATAGACGAGCATGACGCGGTCGCCGGCCACATATTCGAACTTCTTCTGGTTGCCGCGTTTGTCTTCGAGCAGCTTGAGGATGCCGCCTAGATACTCGCCTTGGGTGAGGATGGTGACTTCGAAGACGGGCTCCTCGACAGCCTGGATCGCTTGCGGTTCGGGCCAGCGGCTGGGATTGTTGACCTCAACCTGGGTTCCGTCGGTCAGATGAACGATGTAACGCACGCCGGGGGCCGTGGTGATGAGTTGCAGATCGAATTCGCGTTCCAAACGCTCCTGGACGATTTCCAAGTGGAGCAAGCCAAGAAATCCGCAACGGAAACCGAATCCCAGGGCGACGGAACTTTCGGGTTCGTAGACCAGAGAGGAGTCGTTCAGCTGCAACTTCCCAAGGGCCTCGCGCAGCTCGCCGTGGGCATGGGTCTCGACCGGATAGAGGCCAGCGAAGACCATGGGCTTGGTGACTTCGAATCCGGGCAGGGGCTTCGGGGCGGGGTTGGCGGCTTCCGTCAGGGTGTCGCCGACCTTGGCGTCGGCAACTTCTTTGATATTGGCGACGATCCAGCCGACTTCTCCCGCCTGCAGGGCGTCGGAGGGGATGTGGTTGGGGGTGCGGTAGCCGAGGCCTTCAATGTCGTAGGTCTTCTTGCTCGACATCAACTGCACTTTCATGCCCTTGCGCAGAACGCCGTCGACGACGCGGACGAGCAAGATGACGCCGCGATAAATGTCGTACCAGGAGTCGAACAGCAGCGCTCGGGCAGGCGCGCTAGGGTCGCCCTTGGGCGGCGGCACGCGTTTCACGATCGCCTCGAGAACCGTTTCCACGCCCAGGCCCGACTTGGCGCTGATCATCAAGGCGTCGGAGCTGTCGAGACCAATAGAACTCTCGATCTGCTCCTTGATGCGCTCAGGGTCGGCCGCGGGCAAATCGATCTTATTGAGTACGGGGATGACTTCGAGATCATGCTCCAGGGCCAGATAAGTGTTGGCGAGCGT
>CAZYOX010000552.1:0-2162 GCA_964649285.1 uncultured Bryobacterales bacterium
GTCAATACGCGCAACCCGGCCTGCGTGGCCTTGGGCCAGCTCTTGGAGCCCTCATAGAGGCCTACGACGACTTCGACGCCGCTCTCTTTGAGATTCAACGCGTGAGCGTGGCCTTGGCTGCCATAGCCGATAATCGCCACGGTCTTACCTTGGAGATGCGACAGATCGCCGTCTTGTTCGTAATATACTTTCGCTGCCAACTGAGTTCTCCTTCGTACTTGCAGCGCCTCTGGGCGCAAAGATGCTTATTTTGATTTGACCGCCGGCGTCGACTGCGCGGCTTCTTCCGATGGCGCCTGACGAAACATGGGATAAGGCAGCCGGTTCGCCGGCATGCGGGCCATCGCCATCGAACCGGAACGGGTCATTTCCACGTCTCCGTAGTGGTGTAAGAGATCGATCAAGGCATCGATCTTATCCGGCGACCCGGTGACCTCAAGAGTGTAGTGCGTCGGAGCGACGTCGACGATCCGGGCGCGGAAGATCTCCGCCTCCTTGGCGACCGATGAACGCATCTCCGGTTTGACCGAGCTGACCTTGATCAGCGCGAGTTCGCGTTGCACGGCGTTGGATTCGGTCAGGTCGACCGCCTTCACGACGTTGACCAGGCGCGTGATCTGCTTGATCAGCAGCGCGCGGCTCTCTTCGGCGACGTCAGCGACAATGGTCATCGACGAGAGCGTCGGGTCGAGCGTCTTGGCGACGGTGAGCGATTCGATGTTGTAGCCGCGAGAAGTGAGTACGCCTGCGACGCGCATCAAAGCTCCAGCTTCGTTTTCGACGAGCAATGAAATCAGCTGATTCATCTGTGGATCTCCGTGACGTTACGCGTACTCTTAATCGCCCGTCGTAACAGGCTTCTGCGAACCCAAAATCATCTCGTCCAACGCGCCGCCCGCGGGAACCATCGGATAGACGTTCTCTTCCCTGGTCACCATGACATTCAACAAGAACGGACCTGGTTCGTCGATCATCTCCTGAATCGCGCCTTCGAGATCCGCCGGCTGCCGCACGGTGACGCCCTTGATGCCGAACGAAGCCGCCAACATCGGAATATCCGGGAAGCCAGGCTGCATATCGACCTCCGAATAACGGCCGTCGAAGAATAGGTCCTGCCACTGGCGCACCATGCCCAACCACCCGTTGTTCATGATGATCATCTTCAGCGGGATGTTATTGCCCACAACGGTCGCCACTTCCGGCAACGACATCATGAAGCCGCCGTCGCCGCTGATCGAGAAGACCAGCTTGTCGGGACAAGCGATCTTGGCGCCCATGCCCGAGGGAATGCCGAAGCCCATTGAACCCAATCCGCTCGAAGACTGCCATAGGCGGGGGCGATTGAACTTGATGTACTGCGCGGCCCACATCTGGTGCTGGCCGACATCGACGGTCACAATCGCCTCGCCCTTCGAGAACTTGTTGATGGTTTCCATCAGGAACTGCGGCTTGATTTCCGTGTCGGAAGGTTCGTACGTATACGGATGCTCCGCCTTCCAATCCATCACCTTGCCGTGCCAGGCCGTGCGCGCCTTGAGGTTTTCGGTCGCCTTGCGCGCTTGCGTTTCTTCCAGCTTCTTGTTGATCGCTGCGAGAACGTTCTTGGCATCGCCGACCACGCCGACGTCAGCGCGACGGTTCTTATTGATCTCGACTGGGTCAACATCGATGTGCAGCACGCGCGCTTCAGGCGCGAAGCGGTCGAGTCGTCCGGTGACGCGATCATCGAAACGCACGCCGACGCCGATGATCGTGTCGCAACGCGAAATGCACATGTTCGCGGCGTAGCCGCCGTGCATGCCGAGCATCGTCACGTAGTTCGGATGGTCGGGCGGCATGCAGCCGTGGCCCATGACAGTGTGCACCAAGGGGGCGCCGAGCAGTTCAGAGAGCTTGACGACCTCCTCGTGGGCGGAAGAAGAAATGATGCCGCCGCCGGCGTAGATGCAGGGCCGCTCGGCTTCCCACAGGAAATCAACCGCTTCGTCAACTTCCGCCGGATCCGGATCGAGCTTCAATTCATACCCGCGCAACGGTTTGAGCATGTCGCTCATGTGGAAGTGCGTCTTAGCCAGCAGCACGTCCTTGGTGATGTCGACCAGCACCTTCCCCGCCAGCGCGTCGACGACACGGAGACCGACGGTAGAGACTGCTTTGAGCGA
>CAZYOX010000553.1:0-2151 GCA_964649285.1 uncultured Bryobacterales bacterium
CGTGGCGGCATCCACGGAATTCCCGGCGTGTTCGCCTCAATAGCCTTGAAATCGGACGGCCGCACAGTTTCGGGCCAAGGCAAAAGGAGCATATTGAGAATCTCAACCTCACGCTTCGGCCCCTGAAACGGCGTTAGCCAACACGCTCGAATTTCCTTTCTGGAATACAACGAAAGATGGTGAGACAACGAGCGGAATGTAAGACCTCGCTGCGGCGTGTGTTGTTTAGCCATGACGGCCACCTTATCCGGTCTCACCTGTAAGCCGAAGCTCTCCGACTCGTTCCGAGTGGTGAGTATGAGCGATGCAGCGCGAATGAAATCGTCCAGATGCTTGACGTTGACGCCGATTCCCGCTGACGCTTCGTCTGCCGCCGCGCAAATTCCTACGAGCGCGCGCACCAATTCCACCCGTTGCTCCACTCCCCAGAAATCGAGCGCAAAGTTGCGCACCACGACTCCCCACCATGATGTGATTTGGCGCGGTGCGACGGACGCGGGAAAGGCCGACGGGACACGTTGCGGTGACTGCTTTAGATGACTATTAATAGCGTCACGCCAAGCCCGGCCGATCGCCTCGATTCGTCGTGGCCAATCCACGGGCAAGAACCGATGTCCGTTGGAGTCGATATTGAGGACGCGGGTATAGGCGCCGCCACGACCGAGAACGGCGCCGGCGATCGCAAATGCGTCGGGTGGCCAAGCAGGGGCAACGACGTCGGTCGTAACCTCCGGCCACACGAACCGGACGAACTCTCCAAGGCTTCCGGGTCGGAACGCATCGCTTGCGCGATTGTGTTCGCGTAACGCCTCCAAGTTAGATTCGTCAATCACCGTCCGGGACCAATACCCATAACAGAGATCGCCAGTCGGCCAGTGAGCAATTCCCGCTAGGGAACCTCTGCACAAGTACTCGCTGATGTCCGATACTGCGTGCAGCGAACAGCAGCGGTCATTTTGATTGAGGATCGATGAAGCAGACGACGTTTGCCTCGGCGGCTTGGGATAGGAAGGGCAAGGTGACGCGCCGAGAGCGCTTCCTGGCCGAGATGGACGCCGTGATTCCCTGGGCGCGGCTGATGGCCTTGATCGAGCCGCATTATCCGAAGGCCGGAGGCGGTCGCCACCCGCATCCTCTGGAGAGGATGCTGCGGATCTACTTCATGCAGAACTGGTTCAACCTGTCGGACCCGCAGGCGGAAGACTCGCTGTACGACATGGAGTCGATGCGCCGGTTTGCCGGCATCGAGCTCGCCGAGGATACGATTCCGGACGAGTCGACGATCCTGCGCTTTCGTCACCTGCTCGAGAAGCACCATCTGACGGAGCAGATCTTTGCCGAGGTCAGGGCGTTGCTGGAGGAGCGGCGACTGTTGCTGAAGTCCGGCACGATCGTGGATGCGACGGTCATCGCAGCGCCGCCGTCGACGAAGAACGCCGAGGGGGCGCGAGATCCGGAGATGCGCCAGGGCAAGAAGGGCAAGGACTGGCACTTCGGGATGAAGGCCCACGTCGGCACCGATCGGCGCGGCATCGTCCACAGCCTGACGACGACACACGGCGGCGCGGCGGACATCACGCAGCTGGCGCACCTGCTGCACGGTGAAGAGCGTGAGCTGTTCGGCGACCAGGCGTATTGGAGCGACTTTCACCGAGAGTGCGCCCGAGAGGCTGGAGTCCGTTATCGAGTGAACCGACGCGGCACGAAGAGCCGCCCGCTCAGCGAGCATCAGAAGCGGATCAATCGGCTGCGTTCGAAGGCGCGGGCCCGTGGCGAGCATGCCTTCCATGTCGTCAAGCGACTTTGGGGCTTCAGCAAGGTGCGCTACCGAGGGCTGGCCAAGAATACGGCGCGGCTGTACACGGCCTTCGCGCTTGCCAACCTGTATCTGCTCAGGCGGAAGTTGCTTCCCAGGGAGTGGTGTCTCTCGTGAGCGCGAAAAGCGGCCAAAGGCGTGCCCGAATGGGCCTGCTGAGGCCCAAAATCGGTTCCGTTTCGCTCTACGAATGACTTTGATCAGCATTCTTCGTTTTACCAGCTCTCGCGCAGCCGCCTGTGCAGAGGTTCCCTAGTCGCTTGTCGCTTTACTTATTCGCTTGTAATACCCGCCCAGAGCGAGCCAAAGAAAGACCGATAATCTATCTCTTTTCA
>CAZYOX010000554.1:0-2140 GCA_964649285.1 uncultured Bryobacterales bacterium
ACGCTGTGCAGACGGGAAATCCCAGAATGAAGCGGGCCGAGTCGAATTGCGGACGATTGCGGAGGGCCAAGAAGCGATGTGTCGGAGGGGTAGTGGTCGATGCCTTTTTCTTGGGCTCTTCCAGGTCGCCGAACAACTTCTCGCAGATCTCTAGTACTTCGGCATGATCGATCCCGCCTGTCGCGACGATGGTAATCGCCTTGGGATGGTGGCTCATCTGATGAAAGCGCACGAGCTTCTTAGGACGCAAATCCTCAAGCCGTGTTTGGCCTCGAACTGTAAGAAGCCTGCCATGGGGAGGGCGGCAAAGACCGTGCCCCTTCCATAGGCTGCGCAGAAACATATCGTCCAGAGCGTGGTCCGCGTCAGCTTCCGCCTCGCGCAGTTCTTCAAGTAATAAGGCGGATTCCTCGGAAATGGCATCTTTATCGAGCCGGGGGCGCAGGACAATGTCGGCAAGGATATCCGCAGCCTCACCGATTGCTTTACTCTTGCAAGCGGCGAAGTAGTAGGCATAGTCGCGGCCAGTTTCAAAGCCAACCTCACCGCCCATGGCGTCGATGTGTTTGGCGAGTACTTTCTGAGATCGCTTCTCGGTACCGTGTAGGGAGGCGCGCTGGATCAAATAGGTCGCCCCGCTCTCATTGAGATCCTCGAAGCGTGAACCAGCATCGACCCAAACGCTGAAAATAGCATTTGTCGCGCGGCTGACTTTTTCGCTGATGACGCGAACGCCGTTCTCGAGAACGGTCCTCTGAACATCCCGAGACAGATTCTGTTTCGGAGCTGCCGTCTTCGCCGCCTTTTTTGCCGTATTCTTTACGGTCTTTTCTCTCGTTGCGGTTTTTTTGGTTGCCTTAGCCAAGCTCCTATGGTAGCGAAACCGCGCCAAAACCAGTTAGGAAGCCGGAGATCCATGGGTGCAATGAATACATAAGGCATTTCAACTCGACAAGAGGATGCCCTCTGTTGCTGCTTGAAGCGCACCTTGAGCGGGCGATGCGACAGCCGCGGACGGCCTTATGCCCAAAAGGCCATGCAGGGCCCTAGAAAAGCTCTGCATTACGTATCTATTGGCGAAAACGCCTCCAATGGGACATATTTTGGCTTTGTCGGGGGCCAGCGAGGCCATTCTGGCCGCTGTAGCCGCGAGTTGAGCAAGGCGATTCCCAGCGCTCTCAAGAATAGACTGAGCGACGACATCCTCTTGCGCCGCGGATTCTTCAGCCAAACGGCTCCAATCCGCAGTTTGAGCCCGAGTGAATTCGCCGGCGTACCAGCGATGCAGCAACTGGTTCGCATTGTCTGACTGTGTTGCGGCTAGCAGGGCCGCTCGGAGGGTCGTACTCGGTCCCCACTCCTCTTCTGCCGCCAACGAGGCACGCAGGGAGAGGCGAGCGATATCGAAGGCGGACCCTTCGTCGCCGAAAACGTAGCCCCATCCGCCCGCACGCCGGATGTGGCCGCTATCGTCACGGCTCAAAGCGATCGAGCCGGTTCCGGAGATCACTACTGCTCCGGGGTCGCCGCCTAAGGCGCCGTAGAGCGCAATATGGGCGTCAGTCGTTACGTCATAAGAATCGGCCTGAATGAGGTCTTGGATGATCTCCCGCTTGTCGTCAGGCCCGCCGCTCATCCCGACGCAGATGCGATGAAAACGGGCATTGGCCAGCGCTAGATCGAGCGGGGCTAAGGCCTGCCCGACAGCCTCGGAGAGGGCTTTCTCCAATTTGGCGCGGCCCTCGCCCAAGCGCGCGTGATTGCACGGGCCGCCTATTCCCTGGCCAAGAATTTCACCCTCTGCATTGCCTACCAGCGCCTTGGTCGAAGATTGTCCTCCGTCGACGCCAAGATAGAGTTTGGCGATCATCTCAGGGTCTGGCGCGAGTTTGCGTTGCTGGTCGAAGAGGCGGCCGAGACCGGCCGGGGCGATCCGAGCTAGGAAGCGAGCTACTACTCTTCTCATGCCACGCCCACGCGACGACGAGCTCGAGTTTGCGGGCCTGAGCGTCACCGGCATCGCCGAAGGTGGCGTCGAGACCAACATACGCGTGCCCGAGCTCAAGCTGATGTTCGACATCGGCATGTGCCCACCCGGCGCCTTGAAGTTTCGGCGGCTCATGGTCTCGCACGGCCACGC
>CAZYOX010000555.1:0-2126 GCA_964649285.1 uncultured Bryobacterales bacterium
TGGCGACAGCCTGCCGCGGATCGTCACCGTGCGGGACGGCAGCGTTTTCGACATTACCAGCCGGACCGCGCCGACGGTGCGCGACGTGTGCGAGATGGGCGAGCCCGCCGGCTACGTTGCGCGCGCCGAGGGCGAACGGCTGGGCCTTGCCGACGCGATCCTCGCCAATAGCTGGGCCGAGGGGCACGACCCGGCGCCGCCGGCGCTTCTCGCGCCCATCGATTTCCCGGCCGTGAAGGCGGCGGGCGTGACGTTCGTCGTTTCCCTGCTGGAGAGGGTGATCGAGGAGCAGGCGCGGGGCGACAAGGCGAAAGCCGAGGCGCTGCGTGGCGAAATCCTGACGCTGATCGGTACGGACCTGAGCCAGCTCGTGCCGGGTTCGGAGACCGCGATGAAGGTCAAGGCAACGCTGATCGCGCGCGGCGTGTGGAGTCAGTACCTCGAGGTGGGCATCGGCCCCGACGCCGAGATTTTCACGAAATGCCAGCCACTTGCGGCCGTCGGTTACGGCGCCGATGTGGGTATCCTGCCGATTTCGGAGTGGAACAATCCGGAGCCCGAGGTGGCGGTGGTCGTCTCGAGCGCCGGCCGGATCGTCGGCGCGACGCTCGGCAACGACGTCAACCTGCGCGATGTCGAGGGCCGTTCGGCGCTGCTGCTCGGCAAGGCCAAGGACAATAACGCCTCGGCCTCGCTCGGCCCGTTCATCCGGCTATTCGACGCGCAGTTCACGCTTGCGACGGTAAAAGCGGCGGACATCGAACTGCGGGTCGAAGGCGAAGACGGGTTCGTGCTCGATGGCGTCTCGAACATGGCGCAGATATCGCGTTCGCCCGAGGCGCTGGTCGCCTCCGCCATCGGGCGGCATCACCAGTACCCCGACGGGTTCGTGCTCTATCTCGGCACCATGTTCGCGCCGGTGAAGGATCGTGGCGGGGCCGGCAAGGGCTTCACCCATAAGCCCGGCGATATCGTTTCGATTTCAACGCCTTCGCTGGGAACGCTGAGCAATCGAGTCAGGCTCGCGACGGAGTGCCCGGAGTGGACTTACGGCGCCAGTCACCTGATGCGTGACCTGGCCAAGGCGGAGCTGATCTGAGAGCAAATATATCGCTTGATAACGCGATAATTTGGCGATATGTCCGGCTGTGAAGACCATCATCCTTACCGCCGCAGCCGCCCGGGACCTCGACGCGTTACCGGAGAGGGATCGTGGTCGTGTTTCGAACGCGCTTATCGCGGATGCGACGTCCGGACATGGTGATGTGAAGCAACTCAGGGGTCGCGGTGGCTATCGGCTTCGTGTCGGACGTTACCGCGTGATCTTCGACGAGGGCCAAACCACGATCCTCGCCGTTTACGTCGGCAAGCGCGAAACGACATCTTATCGGTAGGGATAGCATGGGGCATCAGACAATTACGACACCCGGCGGCGAGGAACTCGTTGTTCTGCCGCGAGCCGAGTATGAGAGACTTGCGCGGCTTGCGGCCGAGGCCGAAGAGGATGCCGCGGACGTTGCGATTTACGATGCCCGGAAAGCCCGGAAGAGTCCTGCGCTGCCTGCCGAGGTAACCATGGCCATTCTCAAGGGCGATAGCCGACTGAAGGCTCTTCGCCTCTGGAGGGACGTCGGCCAGGTCCGGCTTGCTAACGACATCGGGACATCACAGGGTTTCATCTCGGACATCGAAAGCGGCCGACGCGCCCTCACCGACGACGTCAGGAGGCGGATCGCGAAGGCACTCGAAGTGCCGGAATCCTGGCTTTAACTCGCCGGCGGCCACATGGCCAGTCATGCCAATCGCTCGGCCGCCCTGTGCGGGCCGATCTAACATGGAAAGAACAATGACCGAACTGCACAAGAACCTCATCAACGGCGAATGGGTCGAGGGCGAGGGCGTCGACAACATCAATCCCTCGAACACCAACGAGGTCGTCGGCACCTATGCGCGGGCGAGCGCCGAGGACGCGCAGAACGCCATCGCCGCCGCCAAGGCCGCGTTCCCCGCTTGGTCGCGGTCGGGTCTGCTGGAGCGCTGGCAGGTCTTGAGCAGGACGGCGCACGAAATCTTCGCGCGCAAGGAGGAACTGGGCGAACTGCTGAGCCGCGAGGAGGGCAAGACGC
>CAZYOX010000556.1:0-2114 GCA_964649285.1 uncultured Bryobacterales bacterium
TCCCCGCGAAGGCCCTGGACAATCGCGTTTTTGAGATGCGCACCTATCATTGCGCGCCGGGGCGTCTGGACGCGCTGCATGAGCGCTTTCGCGAGCACACTAACTACCTGTTTGCGAAGCAGGGAATAAGCTTGATCGCTTACTGGACCCCGCTTGAAGAGCCCGAGTCAAAGAATACGCTGGTGTATGTTTTGGCCTACCCCAGCATGGCCGCGCGTGAGGCTTCTTGGAAGGCTTTCCGCGAGGATCCGGAGTGGATAGCCGTCAAGGAAGCTTCAGAAAAGGACGGTCCGATCGTCGAGAAAGTGGATTCGCTCTTCCTGACGCCGACGGACTATTCGCCGATTCGATAGATGCTGGCGCTCGAAGCGAGCCGCGGTATTCCGGCGCCTCGTCCATCAACTGTTCCCTGCACCGGGAACTCGTGATAGGTTTGGAGTTGCCCATGGAGCTGGAACTCCACACAAGACGACTTCAGGACATAGGCCTCAACGCCTACGAATCCCGTGCCTACTTGGTGCTGATCGGGCACTCCCACTTCAAGGCTCTTGAAGTGGCCGGGCGCGCACGAATTCCGCGTCAGAAAATTTATGAAGTTCTCGACAGCCTGGTCGAGAAGGGCTTCGTTCGCGTGGTACAAGGCAAAGCCAAGCAGTTTTCCGCTGTTGAGCCCCGTCTGGCGATGGATTCCTATTTGCAACGGCGCAAATAGCGTTTCCACAAGGAACTCGACGAAAGGCAACGCCTAGCCAGCATGCTGGGCGACGATTTGGACGCTATCTTCGCCAGCGGCAATCTCGGCAGCGGTCCGTTGGACTACTTGCGAATCGTTACGGATACGGCGCAAACGGCGGAAGAGTACCGTCGCATGCTCAAGCAGTGCGCCGTCGAATATTTGGAGTTTGCACGGCCGCCCTACGGTTCCGATCCGGGTCGTGAGCCGATCGTCCTGGAGCTGCTGGAACGGGATGTTTCTTGCCGGATAGTTTTTGACGCCAAGACAGTCGACGAAGCGGCCGTTCCCGCGCTGGAGAAAGCCGGCGCCGCGATCCGTCGCGCTGCGAGTTTGCCCATGAAACTGGCGTTATTCGACCGTCGGCGGGGCATGATCTCGCTGAGCGATCCGGTGGTCAGCAATCCCCAGGTCACCGCATTGGTTTTTGAACATGAAAGTCTGGCCTCGGCGATGGCCAGCCTCTTTGAGGATTTTTGGAAACGCAGCGAACCCGGTTAGGCCCCGAATTGGCGGTTGCCGCACACAAGTCCGAGGCCCAAGAGTCGCGGCGAGCAGGCACTTTCGAGTACACTGTTCGAAATCCCAACCGGTTGAAGAATCAAGGGTGTGCGGGTCAACGGACTTGCAAGTACCGATGAGTTAACTGAGTCGAGAGGCGCAAAACGCACTGCTGAGAGAAACGTCAGCATTTTAGGATTTTTTCTTGTTTGACAGTAACTTTGGCCTAGAGCTAATCTGTGATTTCGACCTCTCGGCGAAATTACCGCTCGAGGTCCATCTTGAGGGCGGGGTGTAGATGGCACAGCTGTTTCATTCGAGCGCGAACATGATCGCGCGCCTCTCCTTGCTCGCCATCGTATTGGGAGCCGGCGGAGGTTTGACGGCGTTGTTGACGGTGGCGAAGTCACCCTACAACACGCAGCAGAATATGCCCATTGATCAGCCGGTGCCGTTCAGCCATAAGCACCACGTAAAAGGGTTGGGCATCGATTGCTTGCACTGTCATACGTCAGTCGAGCAAAGCTCGTTCGCGGGAATCCCGCCGACGAAAACCTGCATGACCTGCCATTCGCAGATCTGGACCGAGGCGCCGATGCTTGAGCCTATTCGGGAGTCGTTCCGCACGAACGAGTCCATCGAGTGGGTTCGCGTTCACGATCTTCCCGACTACGTCTACTTCAACCACTCGATCCACGTGAACAAAGGCATTGGCTGCGCCACCTGTCACGGGCGAGTGGACGAGATGCCGCTGATGATGAAGGCGAATACGCTTCAGATGTCTTGGTGTATGGACTGCCACTGGCACCCGGAAGCCAATTTACGGCCGCGTTCGGAGATCACCAGCATGACTTGGGCTCCGCCGGCGGATCCCGATGAG
>CAZYOX010000557.1:0-2102 GCA_964649285.1 uncultured Bryobacterales bacterium
AGTCGCCAGCAATTAGGGGGAACGCAATCAGCGTAGCTAGGAACAAGATCCGAGTGTGCATAACTCGGCCAGTATACGCCCAACCGCCGTTCCATGGGGAAGCGACCGCCAGGCGTCATCGGTGGGTCCCTAATAGCGCAAGATAGCCGCCGCTCGCGTTGCAGACGGAATGGTTTCCGCGGGCATCACGTAGGCGTCGCCGCCGTGCAGCAGCACCTCCGCTGCCGCCTCATTCAACAAGTCAACCGTGGCCTCGCCATCCGATCCGTCGCACAATTCAACCTCGCCGCTATCCAAATCGATTCTGCCGGGGAGCGTCTTGTCGCCCGCCACGAAAAGATGCTGAATGCGTCCTTGGATCATGGCTGTCGCGACTTGCTCGATCTCCGTGCAGGATCGCCCCGTCCCCTTCAGTCGGTCGACTTCTTCCAGGGCGTGGTCCCGGTCCTTATCCAGAAGGTCTGCGATGATCTCCTGCGCCTTTTTGTGGAGATCAGACGGTCCCGCAACATCCGGATTGCCGCTGATGTGCCACTCGGTCACAAGGCCGCGATAAGAAATCGCGCGGCGGAAGATCGGTAGATGCTCGTCAACAGCGGCCAGCAATAGCGGGCGCTTGTCCCGTTGCGCCAAGTAGCTGTCGAGCGCTTTGGCACAGGCTTGGAAGTAACGCAACGTGCGGTCATTCGACAGGTCTGCGGGCGCTCCCTGGCCGTGGTAAATCGGCTGGCCGCGGCCCTCCCGTCCCCCTGAGTGATACTGCAGGGACCGCTCCGGGTCGTCAAAGCGAAGCGCGTCGTCGAGCGATCGCGGCAGGTCCGGGACGTCGATCTCCTTTAACCCCTCGATGTCACCTTCGAATAGCCGGCACTCGTTCAGGCTGAGCGCCAAGACGTAGAATCGTCGGTTGCTTCGCGCCGCTTCCAGCAGCGGCTTGATATGGAAGCGCTTGCCGACATGTACTCCCTCCGTCGGCGCCTGCGGCAAGTGATAGAAAACGCATCGATCGTCATCACATAACACCGCAAGTCCTTCTGTCTGGTGCCGCCAGAAGTCATGATCGGCCAGGAGCGGCTGGCATGCTTCTCGCACCTTGGCCGCGACGGATTCCGCGTCGTGTTCTTCGAGCCGATCGATCGCTTCTTTAACGAGGTTCTTGAATCGAATCGGCGACTGCCGCGTGGCCGGTCCGCGCGGCTCTGTCGGCAGATAGATGGATGCCACAAGGCCCTCGTGCCTGCTCGAAATTTCCTGTAACTGCTCGTGCGTGGATAAATACATGCCTGCTCAGATGACACAACAGGCATTCCCTCCGTTACACCCGCCTCAACCCGAGCCCAACCGCGTAAGCGGCGGGTTCTGGCGCCAGGCCTAAGCGAGGCGCAAGCCGCTCAAGCAGCCGGGCCCGTGTTAGTTCTGTTTCTTAAGTCGCCAACAACTTCAAACCCGCTATTCCAAGCAGCACCGTCAGCAGTCGCACGGCCACGGCACTGCTTAAGAGGCGACTGCCGATAGCCGCTCCAAGGTATCCGCCAGTAGTTGCAGCAATGATCCATATCGGCGTCGTCTCGGAAATGAACTCCGGCCCTCCATAGAGCCCTATCAGCGCCGCAATCGAATTGACGAGAATGAAGGGCGCCGTCGTGGCCGATGTCTGATGGGTTGAGGCCCAGTTCGCACTCAACAACAACGGCCCTAAGAATACGCCTCCCCCGGTTCCAGTCAAACCCGCAATCAACCCGATGCAGGCGCCCGTTGCCGCCAACACCCAGTGGGCGGCTCGCGTTCTAGCCTCTTCCCGATCCGCGCCGCGATGCCATAGCCGGAATGCAGCGACGAGCAGAACGCATCCGACGACGGGAGCATAAATATGGGAGGGCAATTGAAAGCGTCCGCCGATGAACGCCATGGGAATGGAGCCCGCCGCAAGCGGGCCGAATAGGCTCCAAGAAAAGTGGCCGGCGCGGTTGAACTTCACTGTGGCCACGAGGGCCACGACGACGTTCAACAGCAGCGCCGTCGGTCTCATAACCGACGGCGGCAGTCCCAACAGCGCCATCGCCGCGAGAAGAGCTGACGTCATCGGGAGCCTCCTTGCCCGC
>CAZYOX010000558.1:0-2097 GCA_964649285.1 uncultured Bryobacterales bacterium
TATCAGCCCGGTCGTTCAGACGCGGGAAATGGAAGCGGGCGCGTGGCGGTTCGCTTACCTACCCACAGCTTACGCTGTGGGCTATTGAAGATGTCGCCCTGACGGGCTTACGCGGGCGCGACGCGCGTGGAGAGTTGCTGACCCCCAGCTCACGCTGTGGGCTATTGGGCTTGCGCGGTGCTTGCGGGGCCTACGCTTCGACGATTTCGAGTTGGTCGCCGCGTTCGGTGTTGGTGCGTTGGGCTGTGCCGGCGGGGAGTTCGACGACGCTGTGGGCCTTGAGGCTGGCGGAGAGGCGCCAGGGCTTGAGGTTGGAGGCGACTTTGGTGACGCGCTTCTGTTTGTCGATGAAGACGGCGTCGATGGCGAAGCGCATGAAAAACATGTGTATGGCTTCGCAGGGTTTGATCCAGAGGCCTTCTCCGGCATCCAGGCCCTTTCGACCCAACAGGCCTTTATTGCGCGTCTGGGCGGTGCCGGCGAGCGAGACGTTGTTGCCGAGTTCGGTTCCTTTGGTAGTGTTGCGGACGATCACGCTCCCTCAGAATGGCCGTTGGCGGGTTGGCGCGGCAAGCAGGGAAAGCCTTAACCGGCGTGCAGGTTTCGACTGTGGCGCGGTGAGACGTTTTGCAGCTTCCCCAGCAACGAAGGGCTAGTATAATAATGCCGGTCGTCCGCGTGAACTCATTGAAACGAAACATTCAATCTGTAGCCTGCATAGCCGGGCTGTTCGTACTGCCCGCGTTGGTGCAGGCGGCGAGCCCGGAACTCACTCGTGAATTTCAGGAGACGGTGACGCCGTTCGTCAAGCAGTATTGCGTTGGCTGCCATGGCGGCGCCTCGCCGGCGGCCAAGTTCGACATTACGGTCTATCCCACGGTGGAGTCGGTGATCGCCGACAGCGGCCACTGGGCGATCGTCATGGGCAGGCTGGAAAAAGGCGACATGCCACCGGCGGCGATGCCGCAGCCGGACCCCGCGCTGAGGCAGAAAGTTGCGGATTGGATCAAGGCTCTGCGTAAGGAAGAGGCCGATGCGCGCGCAGGCGACCCCGGCCCCGTGTTGGCTCGGCGCCTGAGTAATGCGGAATACAACTACACGATTCGCGACTTGACGGGACAGGATTTGCGGCCGACGCGCGAGTTCCCGGTGGACCCGGCGAACTTGGCCGGCTTCGACAACTCCGGCGAGTCGTTGACGATGTCTCCGGCGCTGCTGAACAAGTACTTGCAGGCCGCCCGCGACGTTGCCGAGCACATGGTTTTCAAAGCGGATACGTTCGACTTTGCGCCGCACTTGATGCTGGTCGAAACCGACCGCGAGAAGTACACGATTCAACGCATCATCGAGTTCTACAAGAATGCGCCGACGGATTACGCCGACTACTTCCAAGCGGCATGGCGCTATAAACATCGCGCCGCGCTGAAGCAGCCGAGCGCCACGCTCGACTCGATTGCGGCCGATGCTGGAATTAGCGCCAAGTACCTGCCGATGGTCTGGGGCATTTTGGAAGGCCCGGTGAAGGAGAATGTCGGACCGATCGCCAAGCTCCGCGAGATGTGGAAGGCGTTGCCGGCGCCCGGCGCGGAGAAGTCGCTGCGGACGGAAACCGAGCACATGCGCGATTGGGTGATTAAGCTTCGCGCGGATACGGCGATGAACTTCGCCGCGCCGCGCGTGAAAGGCCTGAGCCCTTGGTCGCAGCCGCTGATCAATTGGAAATACAAGAACTACACGACGCACCGTCGCGACTTTGACCGTACGGCGTTGCGCGAGGCGAGCGAGGCCCCGGAGGAACTGCCGGAGATTCCGCCGTACCCGGGCCTGGGCAGGGAATCGTACGACCGCGCGAGAGCCTTGCAGATCAATGCACGCGCGGGCAACCCGGACCTCGTGGTTCCAGACGGGCAGCGTGAGCGTTATGAGACCGCGTTTGCGGAGTTCGCGAATGTCTTCCCGGACGTGTTCTACGTCAGCGAGCGCGGACGCTTCTTCCCGGACGACTCGAACGACAAGGGCCGTTTCTTGAGTGCGGGCTTCCACAACGTCATGGGCTACACCCGCGACGATACGCCGTTGTCGGAATTGATCCTCGAC
>CAZYOX010000559.1:0-2095 GCA_964649285.1 uncultured Bryobacterales bacterium
CCGATGACGTAGAGTCCCGTCCACGACAGCTTGACCAACAAAGCCAACACGTGGTCCATGTAACGGACTGTAAGTTAGGGCAGAGACTGGATCAGTAAGGTGTTCAACTGAAAGGTTCCGGTGGTGTCGCCAAGGCGCTTTAGCAAGGCAACCAGTCAGCAACGGTAGTCCCCAATTAATACGCGTGTAGACCCGCCGGCGCTGACGCGCTTTGTGTTCTCGCGGTACGATAGCGAGAGCTTCGTGCGAACGTGGCGGAATTGGCAGACGCGCCAGATTTAGGTTCTGGTGGGGCAACCCGTGAGAGTTCGATTCTCTCCGTTCGCACCAAATTGCACTCGTAGAAGTCGTCCGAATGCCCGTACACCCCTCGGCGATCGTCCACCCCAGCGCAAGCATCGATTCGACCGCTGAGATCGGGCCGTTCTGTTCAATTGGGGAAGAAGTATCCATTGGCGCCCGCTCGAAGCTCATGGCGCACGTTTACGTCGAGGGGCCGACGTCGATCGGCGAAGACAACGTCTTCTTTCCCTATTCGACAGTGGGTATTGCGCCGCAGGACCTCAAGTATCACGGCGAGCGGGCCGAGACGCGCATCGGCAACGGCAATTCCATACGTGAGTTCGTCACGATCCATCGCGGCACCGAAGGCGGAGGCGCGCTGACGTCGATCGGCGACGGCAACTTGCTGCAGGCCTACGGACACGTGGCACACGATTGCCATGTCGGCTCGCACTGCATTCTGGCTCACGGCGCCACGTTGGGCGGCCACGTTACGGTGGAGGACTATGCGGTGGTCGGCGCGCAGAGCGGCGTGCACCAGTACTGCCGCATCGGCGAGCACTGCTATATCGGCGGCTACAGCGTGATTACGCAAGACGTGATGCCGTTCTCGGTGGTCGTGTCGGAGCGCAACGCCAAGGCCTTTAGCGTGAACAAGGTCGGCCTGGAGCGCAGGGGCTTCACGCCGGAACAGATCCAGAAACTGCATCGCGCGGTGCGGATTTTGACGAAAGCGGGACTAAACACCGATCAGGCGTTGGCCAAGATTCATGAGGAACTGGAGATGGACGAGCATACGGAGCGGCTTGTCGCCTTCATACGGACTTCGCAGCGCGGCGTGGTCAAGTAGGCTGCTTGCCATCGGCTGCCTGCTGCTCGCGGGTTGCGCGAAGCAGGACATCGCTCGCCCGCCAAGCGACGCTCCTGTGCCGATCGCTCAGGCCCAAGACCGCGCGCAAGAGCTGGGGCTTGAGCCTACGGGCAATTTCCAAAAAGAGTCGGGAAGCGTCGATACGCTTTGCTTTGCCGCACGCAAGCTGGAGTTGCCCGAAGAGTACGGCCAACTGCGCTTCCGGCGCGTGCCGGATGGAGTTTGCGGATTCGATGAGGCGAAGTGGGACGTCTTTGCTTATAAGCCGGAAGCTGTTGCGGGCGAGCAGGTCGGCGTGACGCCGGAACTTACGGCGGCCAGCCCGGAGCGGGCCGGCTTCGTGGTAGCGCATGAGGATTTCCACGACCAGCCGGCGATGCGCAGGTTATCGCCGGGTCTGCATGAACCGGCCGCAACTTTGGGCGCGTTGTTGGTTTCGCCGGAACCGTTTGACCAAGACCATCCGGCGCTGCAGTACCGTCAAAAAGCGCTGATCATCAATCGCTACCGGCATCGGGCGGCTACGCTGTATAACCGCTACCGCCGGGGAGAGATCAGCGAAGGCGAGGCGCTCGAACGCAAGGACGAGTTATTCCACGAACTCACCGCAGAGTGCCTAGCCCTGCCGGCTGCGCTGGCCTATAACCCCTGCCCGGCGGTGTTGAATAATGCTGGCCTGGCGTTCGATGCGACGTATACGAGACTGTATCCGCTGATCTTCGAGCTGCTGCCGGCCTCAGGATGGGATCGCGAAGCCACGATTCGGGTTTTGCTGGAGGATTTACCCGAGGCGCCCGGTCTGCAGCGGACACCGCGAAAGGCCATTCGGGAGTTGGTGAAACGGTTATCGGAAGGGAGGTTTTAGTGGGACAGAGGGGGTGCGACCCAAGGACATAGGTAACAGAGACAGGACGTGCCGTCCTTTGGGCTAGTGGGGCGGTG
>CAZYOX010000560.1:0-2095 GCA_964649285.1 uncultured Bryobacterales bacterium
CTGGCGTCGCCGAAGAATCCGTTTTTCGCCCAGAACTTCGCCAATCGCGTGTTCCGGATAGCCGACTTCTATGGCGGGAGGCATCCGCTAATCGGTCCATTCTCCTACTCGGCACAGTTGTGCAAGCTCCGCGTAGACATGTGGGCGGAGAACGAGGGATACAGCAATGTCGCACACGTATTTGAGCGCGATGATAATTGGCAGGGCGCGCTGGAGGAGTACTTGCGCCTCAGACGCCCCCGCGAGGAGTGGTTCTTCTTCCCGAAGGTGCGAAAGGACGGATCGCGGGTGCGGGTGCTGGAATTGGCCGGACCTTGTCGCATACGAGTCCCGCCACCACAACCGTGCGTGGCTAGATCGTGCTGCGGTTGATCGTCAGTCCCTTCGGGAGATGGGAAAGCAGTTCAAGGGGGGCGTCGGCCACATGACACTTGAGAGCATGATTCGCATGTGTCTAGAGAACCCAGACACGTTTCCGGAGCGCGGCGAACCCGTTGACTGGCGGGCCGAGTTCTACCCGCGTGCGACCGAGGGCGAGTGATCGCCCCGGTCCTCGTCGGTTGGCCGCCGCTTGGGAACCGAGAGCACCCTTCTCGTCAGGTCCGCCAGGCGGTCGAGCGTCGACTGTTCATCCTGCTTTCGGTCGTCGCTTCGGCCCGCGTTGTCTGTGGGGTTTAGCGCGTTCTTCTCGGTCACGTCGTTGCAAGCTCCTGTCCGGTGAGGTCAGAGTAAGTCAGCCGCTTCCCGACAATCGCGGCGGCTGCGGTCACGAAGCGGTCAAGGTCGGTCAGTTTACGCAGGTTGGCGGGAAGCCTGCTCATCCAGATAGCGGAACAGATCGAACGGCTCAACCGACACATAGCCCTTTATCCCGCGCTTGAGCAGGGACCAGAAGTTCTCAAGCCCGTTGGTATGCACCGCGCCCACAGCGTAGCACTCCGGGTGGTCGATGACCTTGTGGCCGTACTCGCCGGCAAGGCCGTCGTAGGACTTGAGAGCGTCGCTGTAGGCGGTCGAACCACCGGCAACGTGCTAGCGCCCCTCTGACTGTAGATGATGCTTCCTGCGGCCCTGTACAACGCGCACACGGACGTGCGAGCCGATCTCCCCATGACGGGCGAGCAGACCCATGACGGCGACCTTGCCGAGTGCGCCGCGACCGTGGATGACGCGCTCGCGCTTGTCCTTGTGCATGAAGCGCGAACGACCGCCGATGAAGGTTTCGTCAACCTCAACCTCGCCGTCGATCTTCTGGAAGGTGTCCGACTGCATAGCAAGGCGGATACGGTGCAGCATGAACCAAGCAGATTTCTGAGTCACGCCTATGGCGCGGGCCAGTTGATAGGAGCTGATACCGTTCTTGGCGTTGGCAATCAGCCACATAGCCGGGAGCCACTTGGACAGCTTAATCGGCGAGTCCTCGAAAATCGTTCCGACCTTAGCCGAGAACTGGCGCTTGCATTCCTTGCACTTCCACACGCGACGGCTCTTGAGGAAGTACGGATCGGCGCCACCACAACGGGGGCACGCAACGCCAGTGGGCCAACGGAGCGAAACAATGAAGTCGTGCGCGGTATCCGCATCAGCGAAGTACTGCACTGCTTCAAGGAGCGTTTCGGGGGCTTTCTTGCTCATCGTCAGGTGTGGGTAAGTGGCCGTGCGACCGGACGATCTAAGCGTCTACGCGTGGTGCGTCAAGTATATTATTGCCATAATCAGTTGTTGCGATGGGAAGGTTCTGAACGACGACGCGCCGAGGAAGAAGCACTTGCAAACGGGTGGAGGCGAATGGCGCGCCCACTCGGACGAGTCGTCACGGACATCGGTATCGTAGCGGCTCTAGGTATAGGTAACGCGGGGGCACGTTTGTCAGAGAGATGCCTGTTCGAGCCTGTGCCCGCAACTCAACCTTCTAACGCGACGTCGATGGCTCTTTCCGCGGGCTCAACGTCATCACTCGTTCCTCGAACAACGTGAACATGTTGGTTTCGATGAAAAAGGGAGGCAGAGTGACGCAGCCGCTCGACGAGACGAAAGGAAACCTCGTGCCCCCGGGCGACAAACAGCAAGTCGGCAGTGGTGCGTAGATCCTCAG
>CAZYOX010000561.1:0-2071 GCA_964649285.1 uncultured Bryobacterales bacterium
GATCCTCGACGAAGAGGGACAGAAGGAACTCGAAAAGCTCTGGCTGGACTTTGACTTCGTAGCGGCATACACCGCGCGCACCTGGGATCAGTACTACTTCAACCAGAGCGGCGAGGTCGACGGCACTGGGCGCGAGTCCGGCACCGAACGCCCCGCGGACGCCGCGGTCGACGCCACCGTCACGATCATGGCCATCCGTGACAAGTACCTGGCCAAGGCGAAGGAAGACCCCGCGAACGCTGCGTCGGCGGCACAGGACCCGTTCACGAGGTACGATCCGGTGGCGGAGAACGATCCGATTGCGACGGAGGCGATCCTGAGCCACTTCCAAAAGGTTGACCAGACTCTACGGCACTTGGAAAAGCTGCATCTGGAAGCAGAGCCCAAGCATGTCGACGCATTGCTGGAGTTTGCCGAACGCGCGTATCGCCGTCCGCTGACGAAGCAGGAAGGGGAAGACCTGCGAGCCTATTACAAGACTTTGCGAAGCGAGACGGGGTTGACGCACGAGGAAGCGATGCGCGACTCGGTAACCAGCGTGTTGATGTCGCCTGATTTTCTTTACCGCCTCGACTTGGTGGACGGGTTTGCGTCGCTTGTCGGCGGAGCCCCGGAAGGAGCTGCCGGCAAACCGGCGCCGGGAGTCAACGCGCGAGCGCTTTCGCCGTACGCCTTGGCGAGCCGCCTGAGCTACTTCTTGTGGTCGAGCATGCCCGACGCGGAGTTGCTGTCGCATGCCGCTGACGGATCGATCACCAAGCCCGAGGTGCTGACCGCGCAAGCACGAAGGATGTTGAAAGATCCGCGCGTGCGCGGCTTGGCCGCCGAGTTTGCCGGGAACTGGCTGGACTTCCGCCGCTTCGAGAATTTCAATTCGGTTGACCGGCAGCGATTCCCGGAGTTTGACGACGCCTTGCGCGAGGCGATGTTCGAAGAGCCGGTGCGGTTAGTGGAAGACGCTGCAATGCATAACCGCTCGGTGTTGGATTTGATCTACGGCGACTACACATTCGTGAACCCTGTGTTGGCGCGGCACTACGGGATGCCACAGGGCGCCGGAGACGAGACTGAGTGGGTCCGGGTGAACGATGCGGGCCGCTACGAGCGCGGCGGATTACTGCCGATGGCGGTCTTTCTGACGCAGAACTCGCCTGGTTTGCGCACGAGCCCGGTAAAGCGCGGCTATTGGGTGGTGCGCCGGGTGTTGGGCGAGGTGATTCCGCCGCCCCCGCCGGTCGTCCCAGAGTTGCCGGCCGAGGAAGCGTCGTCGGACTTACCGTTGCCGAAGCTGTTGGAACAACATCGGGCGAATCCGCTCTGCGCTTCCTGCCATGCGCGCTTTGACGCATTCGGACTGGTTTTTGAGGGCTACGGTCCGGTGGGCGAGTTGCGGGAGAACGACTTGGCGGGCCGCATGATCGGTGCGGTGGCTGAATTCCCCGGCAATGGGGGCGAAGGCGAAGGCCTGCAAGGCGTTAAGGATTACATCAAGGCCCACCGCCAGGACGATTACCTAGACAATCTCAGCAGGAAGATGCTGGCTTATGCATTGAGCCGATCTTTGCTGCTTTCAGACGAACCGCTCATTGAGCAAGCCCAAGCAAACTTGGCGGCAAAAGACTACCGTTTTGGGGCGCTTGTGGAGACAATAGTAACCAGTCCGCAGTTCATGAACAGGCGCGACACGGATCCCGCCGAGCAACGAAGCTTTTTACCGCAGCAGAGAGGTAACTAAGATGGCTCACCTACTGAAGAAGAAAGGCATTTCGCGACGTACGGTCCTCCGAGGCGCCGGCGTGGCGATGAGCTTGCCGTGGCTGGAGGCCATGGCGCCGGCGGCGACGACCGCGCCCACGTTTCCGAAGCGCTTCGGAGTCTTGTTCATGGGCATGGGCGTTCACGAAGACCACTGGAGCGCCAGCGGTCAAGGCGCCGACATGGTCCTCAGCAAGACACTGCAGCCGCTGGAGCCGATCAAGCAGAAGGTCAACGTCATCGATGGCTTGTTTAATAAGAACGCCACGGGGCAGGGCATTCACCCGGCGCAGACGGGCAACTTGCTCTCGGGCGT
>CAZYOX010000562.1:0-2053 GCA_964649285.1 uncultured Bryobacterales bacterium
GGACTTCCCAACTCACGCTCGGCAGCGGAGGCCCGGAGCTGCGCCTGCACGCCCCGCGAGGCCGCCTGCTCCTCTACGACGAGCCCGCGTCGGTCTCGGATCCGCTGTTGGACTGCTCCCCCGACTGGCACGACCCGGCGATCGGGCAGGCGTTCCTCGGCGCGCTGGTGACCCGCCCGTTGAACGAGCCATGCGGCGACTTCAGCGACGAGCGCTGCTGGGATGTTTCGAGCTTCCGCTGACCTTGGGGTCCGGGCCTGACGTGTGCGCAGCCTCACACCCCTCAGTTTAGAATTAGTATTCGGGTGACTCCGCGCTCGGCATGAGGCAGATAGTTCGAATCCATCCACGAAGGGGAGACTCCCGTCACTTCGATCTTGGCGGGCTCCGACTTCCGCGTCGCGCCGCGTCGTGATGTCAGTTTGCAAGCCGGAGGGGTGTCCCTGGGTTCGTAGGACACACCTCTCCCCTGACAGGATTTGGCAGGTGACGCGGTAGTTTGGCTCAGTGGGTGGCGGGCACCTCCTCCGCGGTCGGTCCGGGAGGTCGTCGTTTGAGTGGCGTGACGACGCGCCTCGGCCGTGGGCGATCGCGGAGCAACGAGGCGAGAGCGCGGATACTCCGCAACGAACGGAGGCGGTAGCACCCCTTCTGCCGCTTGCGGTACTCGCGGTTCTCCCGCTCGACGTGATTGCTGGTCTTCTCGGCGTTCTCGAAGCCGAGGTAACGCGTGAGACGCGCGAAGAGGTCATCGTCCTGGAGGTGGGCAAGCCCCTTCTCCAGGCCCGGGGCCGCCTTGAACTCTGCGTCGTCCACGATCGCCTTGCGCCGCGTCTCGGCTTGTGCCGCTGTCGTCGTGGTGGGGCCGAAAAGTTCGTGGATGGCGAGCACGAAGCGCCGGAGAACGCGGAGCGGCGGGCAGAGGTCGAGCGCCTTCTGGAGGGTTGCCCGCGCCTTCTCGTCAAGATTGGTGTCCCGAGCGAGGAACAGGTAGCGCGCGGACTTCACCGCTGCGCGATTGTCCCGCTTGCGGCCGTCTTCGCGAGGGCGTCCGCGCTTCTTCGGACGGCCTCGCTTCCGCTTCGGGGGCGCCGGCATCGAATTGAACGCGGCCCAGAAGGCGGCACGGAGCTCCTCGTTGAGCTGCTTGATGAAGTGGAACACGCACCGCTGGTGCCCGGCCTCCGGCCACACTGTCGCGAGGACCAGCGGGTAGAGCTTCGAGCCGTCCGTGACCACCAGCAACGGCTGGAACCCGGCTGCCTTCAGCCGCTGGCAGAATGCGCGAACGTCCGCTTCCGTGGCAGGGTGGTCGAGGAGTTCGTAGTCGAGCTGTCGATTCGCGATCGGGTCGGTCGCAACGAGCTGACAGAAGCCTCCGTCATAGATCTCGTCGAGCGCCAGTTGCCCCGAGAACACGGCCAGCGCCTCCTCCAGATGGCGCTCCGTGCTCGCGGACTCGGCCTCGCTTCGGAGCCACCCCATGATCGTGCTGGGGTCCAGCTTCGGCAGGTGGAACACCTCCTGGGCAAACGTCGCCGCCGCCTCCGCCGACATCTTCCGCAGCTTAACCAGGTCCACGACCATGCGGACGGTTGAGCACGTGTACTGGCCAGACGTACGAAGCTCCGGGGGCAGCTCGACGAACCACGCCTTCCCTTTGGGGCACCGGTCGCAGATGTAGCACCCCATCTGCACCTCGCGAATCGTCGGAAGCCTGAGGTCTGCCTCCCAGAATAGCCTGGTTCGCGTCTCCGTCCGCGTCGCGACCGTTCCGCACTGCGGGCACGGCGCAACGAGCGGCGCGCTCAAGGTCAGCTTGTGGTGCGCATCGATGCGCGTTAGGTTCAGCATGGCTCCTGTCTCGCGTGATCTGGTGGTTGGATCGTACTTTCCACCTAACCGAACAGGAGCCGCTCATCACCCCATGTCGAGCCTGAATATCGACACGTCAAGAGCGCGATTGCGGGCCGATTTCCGTGATGTCGCGGGAGTCTCACCTCGGGTGGCGATATTCCGGTGGGCGAGGAGTCGCGATGGTACGATTTCAGCC
>CAZYOX010000563.1:0-2049 GCA_964649285.1 uncultured Bryobacterales bacterium
CGGTGGATCGCATATGAGCATCGCTAAATCGCTGCGAGAAAACGCCGCGCTTGTCGCCGGCATTCTGCTGCCGGTCCTGGTTGTCATCCTTTTCCTGCTGTCGAGTTGGATCCCTAAGCTGCTGGTCGATCCGCCGCAGTATGATTTTCTCTACGTACAAGACTCCAGCTACTACACCAGCAGTCCTTCGCCTTGGCGCCACGAGATCACGCTCGACCCGCAAGGTCATTTGCTGGTGAAGGCCTTCGCCGCGAAGCCCGACGTCTACACGCCGGGAGACCGGCTCTACCTTTTTGAGCACGAGGACGGCAACGTTCGCGAAATCCCCTTGCCGACTCCTGAAAGCGCGGACGGCGCGGAGAGCGGGATCGTCGTCGAAGTACCCGAATTTGTGAATACGTTCATCGACGCCAGCCGAATTTCGCCCGACGGATACTCCCTCGTTGATAACACCAGAAGCTCGCGCGGGCTATTCGGCCTTTTCTATTCCAGCAACTCCCGTTCCCTAGCGATCAGCAAGAATGGCGCAGTCTTTGAAGCAGCCCCAGATAACCCCATGGCGATGGGCTGGTACGGCGCCAGATTGATCGGCTGGATCATACCTGACCCGGAACATTAGCCAATGACTCCGAAAGAGCACGCGTTGCAGACCATCGCGGCCCTCGCTCGCGATCACGGCATTACGCCGGACGAAATCCGCGCTCAACTGGCCGCTGCCGCCGAGCCAGCCGATTCCAAGACATCCGTTCTCACTCGTCTGCTCAGCTACCTAGGCGGAATTTTCGTTATCTCCGGTCTGGGCGTGTTCATCGAGATGCAGTGGAACGACATGAACTCAGCGGCGCGCATTACGGTGACGCTGGGCTCGGGAATCGCTGCCTTCTTAATGGCCTGGATTTTCGGGAGCGATGAGCGGCGCGAAAGGATGGTTACGCCGCTGTTCTTGATCGCCGGATTCTTGCAGCCGGTCGGCATTCTTGTCGCGCTCGATGAGATCGCCAGGGGCGGCGACGAGCGGCACGCCGTGTTATTTGCCTCAGGAGTGATGTTGGTACAGCAGACGCTGGCTTTTTTCAGCAAGAAACTGACGTCGCTCTTGTTCCTGTCCATCTTCTTCGGGCTCGTCTTCTACGCCACAGCGATGGATCTAATCGGTTTGGATGCCGATCTTATTGCCTTCGGCCTCGGGTTCTCGATGCTTTTGGTACTGAGACGAATTGATCAAACGCCGCATGCATCCATCACGGCGTTCTGGTACTTCTTCGCGTCTTCATCCATGCTTTCTGGCCTGTTCGCATTGGTACAAGACAGTCCGCTTGAGGTCCTGTTCTTGGGAGCGGCCTGCGGCATCGTGTTTTGGAGCACTTGGGTGAAGAGCCGCAGTTTGCTGTTTGTAGGTACGGTCGCAATTCTGGGCTACGTGGGCTATTACACGGCCGAGCATTTCTCCGACGCGGTGGGCTGGCCTGTCGCCTTAGTTCTCTTTGGGCTGCTATTGATCGCTCTGAGCGCTGTAGCGTTTCGGATTAATCGCAAGTACATCGCGGCGGGCTAGTGCAGCTACCCGTTCGGTAACGCGTTTGTCAAGCAAAGAACGACGCTCGACCGATTTGTTCTTTTCCACAGGCCCCTAAGCGAGAATGCTTAGTTTGCATTGATTCTAAAGCAGTTATATCTTGTGGAAAACTTGTGAAAAGGCGCGGCCTTCGAGCGGCGGGTCTAGCGGCTCGATGACTTCTTTTTGACAGGCTTGGGACCGGCCGACGTTCCCGCTTTGGCGGCCGTTTTCTTCTCCGGACGCTCGGCAAGGGACTTCTGCAGGGCCTCCATGAGGTCGATAACCGGCGCCAAGCGGGGAGCTTTGACGGCCTCGGCCTCCTCGCCATTGCGCTTCGCCTCGATTAGGCCTTCGACGCGGGCGCGGTATTCGTCATGGTACTTTTCGGGGTCGAAGTTCGCCGCGAGGCTTTCGATCAACTGCTTGGCAAGCTTCTCTTCGGATGCCTTGACCTCGATGTCGCTGGTATGGCCGTATTCGGAAGAATCGCG
>CAZYOX010000564.1:0-2044 GCA_964649285.1 uncultured Bryobacterales bacterium
CTTGAGGTTCTGGGCTTCGGGAACGGTCTGACCACGTCGGATCGTCCATTGAGACCCGAAGATGCTTCGAACTTCGCGAGAGAGTTCTTCACGTAGAGTCATTGGGGCTACCTGAGTCAGCGTTAGAGTTCACATGTTGGTGCGCAGCAGGTAGACAGCAGCTATCCATGGCGGTACCGCCAAGTAGAGACGTCCAAGAGCCTTTTGCACCAGAGAGAATTTACTCTGAGCGATCTGGGCATTGCGATGGCACTGCAGCGCTAAGTCGTTGGCATATCGTTCTGAGGTGAGTGTTGAAATAGCTTTCCAATATTGATCAGTGCTCAGTTGTGATATGCATCCGAAGAACACCAACGAACTCGGAGGGCCGTCGGTCTGTGGGAAAGCAGCCCTGAATAAGCAGATCAGGCTGCTGATGATAAGCAACGAAGTAACTATTGTAAAGAACGCTGATACTGCGGACCACTCGCTAACAAGAGTCGGCGAAATGGCCGCTAGAACACCGAGCATCGCCGTATCACCGCTGAGAATTACGGAACTTTTGGACTCTGCATGCGCGATCCAATGAAGTTGGCGTTCTAGGTTGCTCTCAAGGAACTTGACTTTATCTTCTTCTGTCATTGGAGTGAGATGCGAGACATGAATATCGTCAATTATATTGCCGAGGCACTGCTGCGGCCCAGTGTCTGTCTCCTAGGGAACCCTAGGAAACCGGGGCTAGGCTACTTATTTCCTCCTTGGTTCTTAGGCATCCTCGGCGATGCCCGAGACGACAACTGGCTTGCGGCCCGGAAACTCCGCGACGATAGACAGGCGGCCGCCCATTGCCTCGATCGCTTTCCTCAAAGTGGAAAGCAGCAGATCGTTGCGTTTCTCCAGACGCGAGACGTTATCCTGCGTAGTCCCGAGATGGCTGGCCATTTGGACCTGAGTCATCTTGAGGGCTGTCCGCAGCTCGCGCAAGGTCATTTCCTCGGCGCGTAGCTCCTTCGCGCGGGACTCGATCTTCTTGCGCTGAGCGGGCGTCAGCTTCTTGATTTTGTCTTCTATATTCACTGGCATGGCTATTTGTCTCCCTTCTGCAAACGTGCCATGTGGGCATCGAAACGTTCATCCGCCTTGCGGATTAGACTCTTGTAGAATCGCGCTTCGCTGCCCCCGGACTTATCTCCAGCGACGAGTAAGATCGCCTTCCGTTGCGTGTCGAAAGCGAAGGCCACTCGCCACTCGCCGTCCGCCGCGCTGAATCGCAACTCCTTCAAGTTTGCATGGCGGGAACCGTTGAGGGTGTCGACCCTCGGGCGCCCGAGTTGCGGTCCAAACTCTTGTAGCAGTCGCGACATGGCCAAAATCTCTATCTGAACGTCCTCACGCAACTCGTCGAACTCCGGTTCGAACTCGTCACCGATCTCGACTACCCAACTCATCTTCATAATATGCTATGCAGAACATATGATGTCAAAGACATAGTTTCCTTGGAGGCGAGGCAAGTCGCGCCTGATATGGAGGGAGTTGACCAGGCGGGGACAGGCAAGCGTGCCTGTACCCTGCGGAGGTGCACGCTTTCGACGCGAGGGGAAGCGGTGAGGACCGCTCCCTCACGGTCGCGGCTCTGAAGGGGCGACTCTGCTGGCGGGATCGCTCTGTTGCGCTTGATCGTACGGATTGAGGGTGGGTCGGGGATAGGCGAGGGCGTCTGTCCGCGGCGGATGGAGCGTGGGGCGGGGACAGGCAGGCGTGTGGCCTGTTTTGCGAGAATGCTTCGTCATGACGCTACGCCGTGTTTTGCTGCTGACGCTTGCTCTCTTTATTGCGCCGGTCTTTGCTGCTGAGAAGCTGCCCACCGCGCAGCTCGAGGCTGTCGGCTTTTCGCGCGATCGCCTCGCCCGGCTCACCGAGACGATGCAAGAGTACGTCGATAAGGGGCAGCTCTCCGGCTCGGTCGTGCTGGTGGCGCGGCACGGCAAAGTGGCCTACTTCCGCTCCTTCGGGCAGCGCGACATGGAAGCCAAGTCGCCGATGACCGACGACGCGATTTTCCGCA
>CAZYOX010000565.1:0-2035 GCA_964649285.1 uncultured Bryobacterales bacterium
ATTGGATATTGCCCCCCACCACCTTTTCAGCCGGCATGGCCAGCCGTTCCTGGCTGCTTTCAACGCCAGGAAGAACTGGCCCAATGATGAAGAGCGGCGGCTCGGCTATTTCAAGGTTTCGGGACTTTCGAATGTTGTCTTGATGGAAGACACCTTCGTGCCTCTTCCCACGTTCGATGGCAGCCTGCCGCGTGAAGGCGATGAATCTCTCTTCGCCGTCAGCACACGTTAAGGGTTCGACCCGCTCGAGAAGGTTGGCAGCTTAGGAAGATTTGATACGGTCAGTAGCGAAGCGCAACTCTTGAAGTCGCGCATTCGGGAGCATTGGGCCGCGTCGAAACGTTGGCTTTCGCCAACGGCGCAATCGTTCCGAAGGAGAAATGGCCTCTTCAAAAGCCGTTGTCCATTCACGTCCTAACGGGTGATTTGAAGAGTCCGGGTCTGGGACATTCCCGCCGTTCCCAACGAATGGGTTGAATGGCGACTTCTACCTGAAGCAGACGTTACTCCATCGACAGAGAGTCCTACCGTAGATGTGCAATACCCATTGGCACGAGCCTTTTCTGCACGAGAACGGACCCATGTGGACAATGCGGCTGGAAGCATGGCGCGCCGATGGGTAGATCGGTTCCGGGAGTACTATTTCTTGGGGGCGTAGGTGCTGACTTCAATTAGGATTGCTGGCGAGGCGACATATCCAGCCGCAGGTGAGACGCTCACCGATCTCAAGAAGATCAACTACCTTTTCGGTCACAATGGCTGCGGTAAGACGACTATATCCCGCGCCATCTACGATCCTGCCGCCCGTGTCGGCTACAGCATCTCGTGGAAGGACGGCCGGGCGATAGCGACGCTCGTCTACAACCGTGATTTCGCCGAAGCCAACTTCGGAGAGCAGCTGAAGGGCATCTTCACGCTCGGCGAGGATTCGACGAAAGCCGTCGAGGAGATCGAGAGCCTGCGGCAGCAGATCGGCAAGCTCGACCGCGAAATCGACGGGCTGCGCCAGAAGCTTGAAGGCGACGATGGCACGGGAGGTAGCCGTAAGGATCTCGCAGACGCGCGATCCCTCCTCGACGAGGCATGCTGGAAATCGCAGCAGGCCCACAAGGCGGTTTTCGAGGAAGCCATGACCGGCCACCGCCAGAGCAAGGTCGCCTTCTGCAACAAGGTGCTGAAGGAGGCTGAGGAGAACCACACCGACGTCGCCACCCTTGAGGATCTCACCGCGCGCGCTGCGACCGTCTTTAAGGATGCGACGCTGCCAGAAGCCGCTATCCAGCCGATCACCTTCACCGACTTCCCCACCTTGGAGAAGTCGGCGATCCTCGGACGGAAGGTTGTCGGCCGTGACGACGTCGTCGTTGCCGCTCTGATAGGTCGGCTGGGCAACAGCGACTGGGTCAAGCAGGGCATGGAATATCTTACGACGGCGGACGGCCCCTGTCCATTTTGTCAGCAGGTTGCTCCGGCGAATCTGCTGGACGATCTGAACGCATTCTTCGACGAGCAATATGAGGCGGATGTCGCAGAGATCGCAAAGTTCTCCACGCGCTACCAAGCAGCCACGAAGGCCGTGTGCGACCGCCTCGATGCCCTCGTGGCCTCGCCTGGCAGGTTTATCAATTCTGAGAAGCTCACCGAGCGCTACCACGCCCTAAAGACGGCGTTCGAACTCAACAACGAGCGGTTGGTAGCGAAGCGTCGCGAACCCAGCAGCGAGATCGCGCTCGAGGATACGAAGGAGTTCGCGGACGCTATCAGCGATCTGCTGATGCAGGCGAACACGGCGATCGATGGATACAACGAGACCATCCGCGACCTGTCCAAGTCGAGACACACCCTGACCTCGCAGGTATGGCGCTTCATTGTCGAGGAGCGCCGGACCGACCTAACAACCTACGAGGTATCGGCGACCAAGCTCGGCAAGATGATCGAGGGCCTGGATGCCAAGATCGCGGAGAAGAAGGGCCAGCGTATCCGGCTCGATGTTCAGTTGAAGGCCAAAGAGGCCAACATCACGAGCGTTAAGCCG
>CAZYOX010000566.1:0-2023 GCA_964649285.1 uncultured Bryobacterales bacterium
CGCCCGTGCGCGACGCTTGGGGCATCCCTGCGCTGCATATCAATGCGACGTGGAGCGATAACGAGATGCAACTCTGGCATCACTCGATCGCGATGGCGGAGGAGATGCATCGCGCCGCCGGAGCCGAAGACATCCGGTTGCCCAAGGAGCCGACTCTGCCTGGCGGCAAGACCCACGAAGTGGGCACGGCGCGGATGGGCAAAGACCCCAAGAAGTCCGTTCTCAACGAATGGAACCAAGCGCACGACGTTAAGAACATCTACTGTACTGACGGCGCTGCCTTCGTCTCGGTCGCTTGTCAGAATCCGACGCTCACGATGATGGCGCTCACCGTGCGCGCCGGCGATCACATCATCGAGCGCGCCAAACGCGGCGACCTTTAGCGGAACTGGATCGACTGGGCCATGCGCTCGAAGGCGGGCTGCAACTGGTTGAAGCCTTGCTCAGGGCCGACGAACACCATATAGAACAAGCCGTCCGGGCGTTGCACCGTCAGTAGAACATTGCGTTCCGCTCCGCCGTAAGGCGAGGCGCCCGTGAGTCCAACGATCAGCGCTGGGGCGCCGCCGAATTGGCGCTGCTGCGGCGACTGCGTTACTTTCAAATTCGGGTTGGCTTCCTGCAGTTGCTGGACGAGTTCCCAAGAGGCGTTCAGCAAGTCCTGACGATAGCGCGGCTCGTAGCGGCTGATGACCGCTCCGTAGCCGATGACGACGCCGCCGTCGCGCGTGCGAACCAGTCCGTTCTGGGGAGCGATGGTTACGGAACCCTGGCCGCTGTAGGCCTGCCAGCTCTGCGGACGCTCGATCGAGTACCTATTCGTGGTGAGACGCTCGAAACCGGCGCTCGGAGGCTGCGGCCTCGATTGCGCAGCCGCCGCGGCGACCTGCGCCTGAGGTTGAGCGGGCGGATTCGGCGCCGGCAACCGGGCCACTAGAGTCTGCGAACTGTTGAAGTCGCCCGTCTCGTAGCCATACTGCCCTGCCGGGAAGGTTGCCATCTCGGCCTGGACGAGTTCCGTGCGACGGCCTGGGTCCGGATGCGTGGACAGGAATACGGGCGGCCGCGAGCCGCCCTCGGCGGCCAGCTTCTCGAAGAACCTGGCCATCTCCAGCGGGTTGTAGCCGGCCTTGGCCATAATGCGGGCCCCCAACGCGTCCGCTTCCTTTTCCGCGGCGCGCGAATATTTTGTAATCAAGGCTTCGAGACCCAACCCGACGCCGACTTGGCCGATCTGCGCCAGCGCCCCGCCGTTGCCCAGTACGGCGCCGGCCAATACAGCCGGCAATTGGATCATCTGCGCCTTGGACGCTTGACTGGTGCCGTGACGCAACGCCACGTGAGAGATCTCGTGGGCCAGCACGCCGGCAAGTTGCGCCTCATTATCGGACGCATCCAGCAGCCCGGAATGCACGAAGATCGGACCGCCAGGCAACGCAAAAGCGTTAATCGACGGCTCGTTGATCAGTGTGAACTCGTATGGATAGGAGTCTGCTTCGGGTTGTTGCGCCAGACGCTGGCCGATCTGCTTGATGTAATTCTGCAGCTGTTGATTGTCGACAATGTCGACCTGCTTTCTGACCTCTGCCGCATTCTGCCGGCCGATCTCAATGTCCTGCTCCTTCGAAAACTGATTGAAGCCAGGCCGCAGCGGATCGCCGGGGTTGCGCGTCGCGCACGACATCGTCAAGAGCAGGGCAAGAAGTAGGGCGTAGCAGCGGCTCATGGTTTTCCAGTCCTTTCGCGGAGAAGATCGGCCAGTTGGCATAACTGTTTCAATATCCTAGCCTTTGCGGAACCAATCCGGTTAGTCCGGTGTCTGTCTTGATGAGCAACGAACAGACAGCCGGCCGTTCTCTTCGCGCTCTCCATTCTGAGGAGGAGCGTCGTGTTTCAACAGACCGTTTTTTCGAGAGAAGAGTCTCGCCGTCCTTGGACTTTCGGCCTATCGTTGTTGGCCCAAGCGCTGCTGGTCGCCGTCGCGGTTCTGGTTCCCTTACTGGCGAAGCCCATGCTGCCGGAG
>CAZYOX010000567.1:0-1556 GCA_964649285.1 uncultured Bryobacterales bacterium
GCCAGCCCGTGCTGGTGCGCGTACGCCGTCGCTGCGGCGCGGTTGGTGAGACCTAGCTTCGAGAAGATGCTGCTCAGGTGGTTGATGACCGTGCGCTCGGTGATGACGAGCTGCTGCGCGATCTCGCGGTTCGTCATGCCTCGGGCCACGAGTTTGAGCACCTCCAGTTCCCTTGATGTCAGCCCGCCTGGCGCCTGCGCCCTGCCTGAGCTCCGCAGCGCGCGAGCCTTCTCTACATACCTTTTCATCCCCAGCCTCGCTGCCAGGTCCTCAGCCTCTTGCAGCGCGGTTGCCCTTGCCGGGTCGCCCGGTTGCAGGAGCCTGGCCTTTTGCAAAAGGTTCATGACGAGGCTCGGCCATAGCTTCTCTCGCCGGGCCTGCGCCTCGGCGACGGTTAAGTGGCTCATCGCCAGCGCCATGTCGCCCCGCATCGCAGCAAGTGCCGTCAGCGTCTGACGCATCTGCCACCAGTGGTAGTCATCAGGATGGTCTGACAGTACCTCTTCGCATTCGCGTGCTCTCTCGTGGTCACCCAGCATGACGTAAGTCATGCCCGCCATCATCATGGAAGACTGGGCAGGCCGCGACGACCTCCCCAGAGCGATGTAAAGCCCTCGTTGCCGTTCAAGGTAAGCCCTGGCCTCATCAGACAGGCCCATGTCCGCGTACATAAAGCCCAGCATCCCGCCGTACCATGCCGCGGTCGCCGGCGCGATGCTCTCGAAGGTATGCATCGCCTCCCGGAACATTGCTATGGCTGTTTCCAGGTCTCCCATGTAATAGGCGACGAACGAGCGGACCATCGTTACGAATGCAGCTGGCTCCGGGTTGTCCAGCAATGCCAGCGTGGGAGCGGCCTCATCCAGCAGGCGGACAGCCTCACTCCAGTTGCCCAGCTGCACCTCTACCAGCGCCAGCCAGGAGTGCGCGTGCCGCATCCCAAACACATCTCCGGAGCGCCTTGCCTCCTCAAACCGCCTCAATGCATACCTGCGCGCCTCCTGCATCTCTCCGGTCCAGTAGTAGGAAATGGACAGAGCGCCGCAGATGTCTGCGCTTAATGCCTGCTGGGCTATGCTCGATGCCTGCGCAAGCGCCTCGATCAGCAATGGCCGCATCGCGACTGGACTCTGCGCCCTGCCGCGCGCGTTTGCCAGCACAAGCAGCGCCCGCGCCTGCCGGGCCGTGTCGCGCCGACGCCGGGCGGTTTCCAGTGCCCGCGACCCATGCGCCTCCGCATCGGCATAGCGTCCAATAGTCAGCCCTTCAAGCTCCGCGAGCTCAATCAGCACGTCCGCCTGCGCTTCTTCGTTTCCCGTCGCCTGTTCAAGGGATTCGAGCGCTGACGAGAAACAGGCGACTGCCTCGCCAGGCATCTCTCTGCGTTTGAACAGCACGCCCAGGAGCGCCCAGGCGCGGCCCAGCACATCGTGGTCTGAGCTTTTCGTAATGGCCAGCACGCTGCGCAGCTGTTCCTCAGCCTCCGGGAACTCGCTACATGCCAGCGCCGCGTCCGCATGAGCGAGCTGTGCCTCGACAGGCGTCGCCCCTGCCCT
>CAZYOX010000567.1:1566-2016 GCA_964649285.1 uncultured Bryobacterales bacterium
GACCGCTCGACCTATCTCGGCATGGACATCGACGTCCGCGTGAGCAAGCTGCGCCTCGACTGTCGCCGCCCCCGTCCTCCTGGCCCACGAAACTGCCAGGCGCGCATGTTTCAGGGCATCAAGCGGGGCGTGCATAGCGAGCGCTGCCCGGCTGGCCGCGACGGCGGTCTCCGCGGCGTCCTCGTATTCCCCGGCCGCGCCCAGGTGCGACGCGATGTCCGCCAGCTGACCTGCGTCCGGCGCCGCCCCGGCCGTGGCGCGGAGCGCGCGTGCCGCGGCCGCGTGCAACGCGGGAGTGACCGCGTCCGGAGTGGCAGCGATCGCTTCCTGGACAGTGTCGTGGACGAATGTCCAGCCGCCTTCTGTCTCTGTGATCAGTCCTGCGGCCCGCGCTGCGGTCAGCGCCCCGGCGACGCGCTGCCGGTCCCAGCCCAGCGCGTCTGCCACCAG
>CAZYOX010000568.1:0-1995 GCA_964649285.1 uncultured Bryobacterales bacterium
GGCGCCCAGGCTCATCAGATTTCCGGAGAGGCCGGCTTCCACCATTCCCGTGAAAGCGAACAGCATCGACAACGGAATCGCTGCCGCTACGATCAACCCGCCGCGCAGATTGCCCAACAGCAACAGCAGAATCGCGATGACCAGCAATCCCCCTTCAGCTAGATTCTTCTGCACGGTGCCGATGGTGTTTTGCACTAATTCCGTTCGGTCGTAGTAGGTATCGACCGCGACCCCCGGCGGCAGCGACTTGGCAATCTCCGCCAGACGCTCTTTGACCCGCTCGACGACGACGCGGGAGTTTTCCCCGATCAGCATCATCACCACGCCGGTGACGGCCTCGCCGCGTCCGTCGCGAGTCACTGCGCCCTGGCGCACGAGCGGCTCGAAAGAGACCTTACCGAGACTCTTGATGTAGATCGGCGTGCCGTCGGCAGCAGCTCCAACCACGATGTTCCCGACGTCTTCAAGCGTCTCGACAAGGCCTTCGCCGCGAATGATGTATTGCTCCTGGTTCCGCTCAATGTAAGCGCCGCCAGCGTTGGCGTTGTTGCCTTCTAAGGCGCCAAACACCTGATCTAGCGACATGTTGAAGCTCGTGAGTTTGTCGGCATCGAGTTGAACTTGGTAGGTCTTTGCCTCGCCGCCGTAGGAGTTCACTTCCACCACGCCCGGTACGGATCTGAGCTTGAACGCGATGTCCCAATCTAGAATGCTCCGCAACTCCATGAGCGAGTAGTCCTCGCCGCGCACTTCGAACTGATAAATTTCGCCCAGGCCAGTACTGATCGGCCCCATCTCAGGCGTGCCAAAGCCGGGCGGTACAGCCTCGCGCGCTTGGGCCATCCTCTCCAGGACGAGCCGCCTGGCGAAGTAGATGTCCATGCTTTCTTCGAAATAGATGTATACGGCCGAGAGACCGAATCGGGAAACCGAGCGGATACTCTCGATTCCCGGCAGGCCGCTCATCGCGGTTTCGACTGGGAAGGTGATGAACTGCTCGACTTCCAGAGGGCTAAGACCCGGCGCCTGAGTCAGCACCTGCACCTGATTCGGCGTCACGTCCGGTACTGCGTCGATGGGGAGTTGCAGCATCGCGTTGACGCCGGCCGCTACGAGCAGCGCCGTCAGAACGAGGATGAGGAACTTGTATCTAAGAGAGAACTCGATGATTTTGTGCATGCCGTTCTCCTTAGTGCTCGTCTCCGATCAGCTCCCGGAGAGCCGCCGTTTTGGCATAGAAGCTGCCTTCGCTGATCACCTGTTCTCCGGCCTCGACTCCCTGGCGGATCTCGACCCAGTCCTCCGCTTCTGCGCCGAGGGCAACCGGGCGTTGCTCGAACTCGACGTCCGAGAGCTTGACGAAGACGACTGTCTGATCATCGATTCGCTGAACGGCTTCGACGGGAACGGCTAGGACTTGCGATGTTTGTTCGGTGGGAATCTCAACCGTGGCGAACATTTCGAGCTTGAGCCGGGCATTGGGGTTGGCAACGACACAACGTACGCGGGCCGTTCGAGTCTCGGGCTCAACCACGTCGCTGACATAGGTAATCGGACCTCGGAAGGTTTCTCCTGGGTAGGCGGCGACACGGATGTCCACCGGCTTGCCAATATGGACCGCACTGAGGTTTTCTTCATAGACGTCGGCCTGAACCCAGACGGTTGAAATATCGGTCACGGTCAGCAGCGCGCTGGACGGATCGACCGTTTCACCGGTGGTCACGTCATACGCCGTGATGATGCCGGCAGAGGGCGCGCGCAGAGTACTGTGGGACGAAGTCCTGTGGTAGCCTGCTCCGTCGTCTTCGTTCAACCGCTTCAGGTCTTCATCAGTCAGGCCAAAGCGGTGGAGTTGCTCCTCGAACTTGGCTACGCGGGCCTGCATGCTGCTGACCTGGGCTTGGGCGTCGCGGTACTCGGCTTCGCGCACGTCGTGCGTCGTCCGAGCGATGGCGCCGACATCGAGCATCTCGCGGCTTCGCGCGAGAATCGTTT
>CAZYOX010000569.1:0-1985 GCA_964649285.1 uncultured Bryobacterales bacterium
GTATTATGACTGCGCCTCGGTTGACGCGTGGTACGCCTCACTGTACAGTGAGGCGTGATAAGCAGCTTTCGGCATCGGGGACTCAAACGACTGTACGAACGTGGCGACGCGAGCGGAATTCGATCGGATTTACTGGATAAGGTGCGCACCATTCTGGCCCATCTCGATGATGCCCAGAACGTCGAAGGGATGAGGCTTCCGGGCCTGTGGTTGCACACTCTGAAGGGCGATTTGAAGGGATGCCACGCGGTGACGGTGAAGGCGAATTGGCGCGTCATCTTCCGCTTTAAGGGCGGCGAAGCCCACGATGTTGAACTGGTTGACTACCACTAACGAGGACAAACACGATGCCGATGAAGAACCCGCCGCACCCCGGTCTTTCCGTCCGGATCAACTGTCTGGAGCCGCTTAACCTCATCGTGACCGAAGCGGCCAAGAAGCTCGGCGTGAGCCGCGCGGCGCTCTCGCGACTGATTAACCAGCAGGCCGGCGTCTCGCCGGAAATGGCGATCCGTTTTGAGAAGGCCGGCTGGTCGACGGCCGACGCCTGGACACGGATGCAGGCGGCTTATGATTTGGCGCAAGCGGGCCGGCACGAAGACGAGATTGCCGTGGAGAGCTTCGCGCCGCAGTCCGCAGCCTAAGTCGACAAGCCAGGTAATGTTACGCCAAGCGTGTCCCCTCGTCTGTTTCCAATGTAGGGAGCCGGCGCGTAAAGAAACCGTATTGAGCTCCGTCCCCTCCGGTCCTCCGGTCAGTACCGATGATCCAGCCAGCATCGAAGACTATTGGCACCGTCGCTTTGCGGCCAAGCGGAAGAACGGCGAGTGGTTCGATCTTGACCCCCGGGACGTCAAGGCGTTCCGTCGTCGCAAGTTTATGTAATGCCAGGACGGCCCGTCCCAATCAACTGCCCGGACTTCCGCCGGTCCTGCAGGTGCAGTACAGCTAGCTGTGGTTCTCGTTCAGGAACCGTAAGATCCGTTTGTGCGTGAACTCGCTGGAACGAATCCCTTGTTGCAAAAGCTTGATCAACTGATCAGTGCAGCGATCGTGCCGTTCCAGTTTGTTCGCGGCGATCAGTTCAGCTATCCGTTCGGCGCTCCGAACTTGCGCACCGGCGAAATTGATGAAGGATTGGTGGCGAATGAAGCTATGATCGCCAACGCCTAGAGTTACCGTCTGATCCGCACCATGACGCAACGTGGAAACGTTGACGACGACGACTTCAGAGGTTACCGGGTGGGGTTCGGTAATGACGATCCAAAGATGCTTGATCTGGCGATATCCGTCGGCTTGCAGGAACGTGTCGCCGCATTGCAGTGCTGCCATGCGACTTGGGCTAGGAGGCGAACAGCTTATCCAACTGGAAACCTGCTGCCAGTTCGCTTTCGATCTGGTCCACTTCGTCAGGCGTCTTGCCGACCGCTTCCAAAATCTCCCGATAGTCAATCGGGCAGGAACTGTCGCCGGGATCTTGCCATTCCTTAAACTGATGGACGAACTCCACCATCTGCCATTCATTCCGTTGGCGGTGTTCCTGTTGGACTGCCCGAATCAGTCTTTCTTCCGCTGCCGATAGTTCATCATCGGGCGCGTCGGTTGCGGTCAGGGATACTTCATAGCCTTGGGGTGCCGATATCAAATCATGCCACGGACTCGAAGACTTCTTGGGGTCACGGCCTTCGTTGATCAGATCCAGCACGCGGCTTAGGACGGGACCGCGCTTCATCGATACATAGTGATCCGTGCTAACGGGAGCGCCCCATCTGGCTAAGGCTTCCCGGTCGATGATGTACAAAAGCTTGATGAGCTTCATGTAGTTCATCTTGCCGCCTTCCAAGGACAGCAGCCGGGCGGCTACTTGCGCCACCTTGGCTTCATTGAACTTGATCATTGCTCGGCCCATTCCGTCTTAATCCTACACCAGACCGCGAACGTGGCAAAGATCCACTGCTGGCGGGAATTGAGGCCGGTCCGGCCAT
>CAZYOX010000570.1:0-1965 GCA_964649285.1 uncultured Bryobacterales bacterium
CATGCCGCGCCGGCCCGCCGCGCCGGCCCTCGAGCGATCCAGCGAGCGCCTCGGGTACTTAGTTGGTCTGACCGCCGAGGCATCGCTGAATGATAGGTGGGCGGTCGAGATGGATGCCATCTACAAGCCCTTGCAGGCCCGAAACCAGCTGAGCGAGGACTTCGTCGTGTTGACTTGGCAGTTTCCGGTCCTGGTCAAGTATCGGTGGGCCGAGGGGCGCTGGATACCATTCGTAACGGCGGGCCCATCCTTTCGGTTGGCCGGTAATCTGAACGCCTCCAACCCATCGCACGTGGGGATAACCGTAGGAGCTGGTGTGGAAATGCAGGCGGACAGCATACGCTTCGCCCCAGCCTTGCGCTACACGCGCTGGGTCGCAGATGGCCGCAGCTATGAGCCGACCAACCAGAACGCGGTCGAGGTTGTTTTTGGCGTCTCGTTCTGAACCTGAGAATTAGGCCTTGGCCGTCGGTTTCAGCAATTGGCGGGCGTTGGCGAGTGCGGCGGGAGTTACCTCTTCGCCCGAGAGCATGCGGGCCAGCTCGGTCACTCGCTCCTTGTCGGGAAGTTCCGCAACCGTGGCGAAGGTGACGCCTTCATGCACTGTCTTTGCAACCACATAGTGGGCGTCCGCGAAGCCCGCGATCTGCGGCAGGTGGGTGACGCAGAGGACTTGGTCGGAGGCAGCGAGACGCTTCAGGCGTCGCCCTATGGCCTCGGCGACGCGGCCGCCGACGCCTGTGTCGATCTCGTCGAAGACCAGCGTCCGGGGCAGGTTCGGGCCGGTTTCGGGCTTGAGACAGGTCTTGATCGCCAATGTTACGCGCGAGAGTTCCCCGCCCGAAGCGACTTGAGCAAGCGGTTTGAGCTGCTGGCCGGGGTTGGCGGAAAAATCGAAGCGAATGCGGTCGATGCCGGCCGGGGTCCAACCGCTTTCGTCCGGCGAGGGGTGTTGCGCGATGCTGAAGCGAGCCTTGGGCATGGCTAGCTGGTTGAGTTCCCCCTCAACCTGCGACTGTAGCAATTCCGCCGCCTTACCCCGGGTCGTCGATAACTTGGAGGCCGCCGCCAGGTAGTCGCGACCGGCCTGTGCAAGGCGCTTCTCGACTTGTTCAGCGGTCTTCTCGCTGGAGGCCAACTCATCGACTCGGACGGCTACCTCCGCCCCATAAGCGATCACGTCGGCCAGGGTCGCGCCGTATTTGCGCTTGAGCTTCTCGATGCTCGCCAAGCGATCTTCGATGCGCTCAAGCCGGCCGGGCTCGTCTTCCAAGCCGTCCAAGTAACTCTGCAGTTCGAAGCCGGCATCTTGGACCGTCGCTCTGGCGTCGGCCAGCGCTTTGGGTAGGGCCGCAAAAGCCGGGTCGACAGCGGCCAGGGATTCGACCGCCTTGATGGCGATCTTGAGTTGCGCTCCCGCTGATTCGGACGATTCATAGAGAGCGTTGTAGGCCGTCGCGGCGTCTTCTCGCAGACGGGTAACGTTCTTCAACTTCTGGCGATCGGTTCGCAGGCGGTCTTCTTCGTCGGGCTCCAACCGCGCGGCTTCGATCTCTTGCCGCTGGTAGCGGAGCAGGTCGAGCTGACGCAAGCGCTCTTGCTCATCGCCGCGGAGTCCATCGAGCTTCTCGCGCAGCCCGCGCCAGACTGCATGAAGGTCCGCGAGCGAACGGACTTCGTCCTCAAGACCGGCAAACTGGTCGAGCAGCGCCATCTGCTCGGAGGCGGAAAAGAGCTTCTGCTGGTCGAACTGGCCGTGGATGTCGCACAGGTGCAGCGCCAACTCGCGCAGGAAAGTCTGCGTTGCCGGACGCCCGTTGACGTAGCAACGGCTCTTGCCGGAGGCCGCCACTTGGCGCTCGACGATGAGTTCACCGTCTTCTAGCTCGAAGCCTGCTTGGTCGAGCAGCTCGATGAGTTCCGCGGTCGGGTTGACGTCCGATCCCGGCGTGCCGGCATCGCCGC
>CAZYOX010000571.1:0-1944 GCA_964649285.1 uncultured Bryobacterales bacterium
AGTCCGGGTCGGCCCCGTTAATCTTGACGGCCTCATCCCATACCACGGACTGAAGGCCCTGCTTCGGCTTCCAATGAAACTTCACGAAGGTCGACTTGCCGGCAGCATTCACGAACCGGAAGGTATGCACGCCGAAACCTTCCATGAAGCGGAATGAGCGCGGTATCGCGCGATCCGACATGATCCACATCACCATGTGGATGCTCTCGGGCATCAACGAAATGAAGTCCCAGAAGTTGTCGTGCGCCGTCTGCGCCTGCGGAAAGCCGCGATCCGGTTCTTGCTTTGCCGCGTGAATTAAATCGGGAAACTTAATCGCATCTTGAATGAAGAAGACAGGAATGTTGTTGCCGACGATGTCCCAATTGCCCTTCTGCGTGTAAAGCTTAACCGCAAAGCCGCGAACGTCTCGGGCCAGATCGAAAGAGCCCTTGTTGCCGGCAACCGTCGAGAAGCGTACAAACGCCGGCGTCTTCTGTCCCTTGGTCTGAAAGGGATCTGCCGCCGTAATGTCCGGGATGGGGTCGACGCACTCGAAATAGCCGTGAACGCCGAAACCGCGCGCATGAACCACCCGCTCCGGAATCCGTTCATGATCGAAGTGAAAGATCTTTTCACGCAGATGCAGATCTTCCAACAGGACGGGCCCTCGTTGGCCGACCTTCAACGAGTTCTGGTCATCGGAGATCGGGACGCCCTGCTGCGTCGTCATGACTTCCGAAGCGTCCCGCGCCTCCTGATGCACCTCTCCGCCGCTGCCGACCGGCGCCTTCTGATCGCCGAAAGTTCTCGTGGTTTGCCGCTTTTTGGCCATGGCTCTCCTCAGCTCGGTAGAGAGATGATCCGCGCCCACGTAGTGTTGCGTGATGAGGATCCGGCCCTCTGCTGCTGCCATCCTCAAACGGAGGAGCTAACCACGGGCGACGCCGACCGACTTCGGTCAAGCCATCGCCATTGCTCTAACGACCGCCGCCGGTCCAGCGATCCGAGCTGCACAGCCTTCAGCGTGCGGTTCCGCTAAGGCTCTCAAACCTTCAACGCGCCGCGAAATCCCCGCGCCGCATAATACGATTCCGCGCCGTTGTGATAAACGAAAACCGTGTCGTAGCGGCGATCACAAAACAGCGCCCCGCCCAGCTTTCTGATGCGCGAAGGCGTTTGGATCCAGCTTGAGGTCTTCCTGTCGAACTCTCCTAGCTTCTGCAACTCGCGGTATTGCTCTTCGGTTAGCAGCTCGACGCCCATCGCCGCTGCCGCATCGAGCGCGCTGCCCGCCGGTTTGTGTTCCTTTCGCGACGCCAATGCTTCGCCGTCAAAGCAGAGGCTTCGACGCCCTTTAGGGCTTTCGGCGGAACAATCGTAGAAGACGTACTCGCCCGTCTTCTTGTCTTGCCCGACGACATCCGGCTCGCCGCCGGTGCGCTCCATTTCGCTGAGCGTCCAAAGTTTTGCGGCGGCGCCTTCCAGCCGCGTCTGCACCGCGGCCCAGGTCAGGCCCTTGTGGCGGTTCTTATTCTTCTCGAAGCGCTCCTGCAGGGTTGCCAGCAATTGCTCCGCCGCCTTGGCTGACAGCGTCTTCTTGTTGCTCATAGCGCGAGTATCGCACGCAGCCCTGGCCCGGCCGCTAGCGTCCGTGGGCGTCCGTTTGGAGGCCGTGGATTTCCGCCGGAAGGTCGTCGATTTCCGTTCATTTCCGCAGATCTCCGCTTTGGTCAGCCTGGTTTTTGGGGTAACTGGTTGATGGTATAGGGCGTTGCTCGATTTGCGGCGCTGTGAGGCGGACATGCGAGCCCCGAACGTAAGTGAGGGCTCCTGGCAGCCCGCGCCGCAGGCGCAGTTTGGCGTTACGCGAAGGAAGTTGGGCGCCGGATTGGCGAAATGCATTCTTGAAGGCCGACGTCCAAAGGGCCCCTGTTTCCAGGGGCCCTTTGGAGCGTAGGTTGC
>CAZYOX010000572.1:0-1914 GCA_964649285.1 uncultured Bryobacterales bacterium
GCGTGCGTTATCGAGCAGGATCAGCGTGTTCGCCTTGGGCACGACGGCAAACTGCCCGCCGACGCCAAGGAACGGAGCGAGAACGGCAGAGAGGTCCTGAGCGGTCATGTAGTTCAGGCGAACCGCGTTGAGCACCATGGGTTCCGACTCCGGCAGGTCGCCGGGCGAACGCGTCGAAAGGGGCGAAAGGGGCGCATTAGAGATGCCCGCGAGAGGCGTGATGCGCCAGATGCCGTCGACTTCCACGGCAGCGGCGCCGTTCATGCGCAGCACCGTTTCGAGCAAGGGCATCAGATCAGAGCGCTGCAAATTGCCGTAGGTGTTGATCGTGACCGTGCCGTCCGAGAGCGCCGGGTCGATCATGTAATTCATCCCGAGTTGGCGGGCGATTTGATCGATCAGATCGAACATGCTCGCGTTGCGCAGCCCCCGAAACGAAACAGGCTGGTCGTCGGCTTGTTGCGCCGGCGCCAAGACGGTCAGCGTCAACGCCAAAACAATCGCTGCCAGTAATCTCTTCACCAGGATTCTCCGTCGGGGTTACGCATCGCGAACAGAAGCGTGATGGGACTCAAAACCGCTTCTCCGCGGCTTCGGATTCTTCGTCGACCGATTCTGGTTCGGTCTTCAGCAATCCGTTGCGTTCGGCGACGTCGCGCTCGTCGGCGCTCAACTCGGCCTCGGTCCGAGTCCACGATGACGGTCCGAACGGCGTCTTCTTCGTGAACTTGAAACCGTTCCCGTCTTTTTCGACTTGCCAATCTTGCTGAACTTTCTTGGGCTTCGCTTTCGCGGCGGCGGGCTTGGCGGTCTGGGCCACGCCGAAGGGAGTCGAAAGCTTGCCCTCGGCGGCAGGCTTGGTCTCGTTGGCGGGCGCTTTCTCCCGCGGCTGTTCCTGCCCGAAGGCGGCCACTGCCAGAGTTAGGCTCAGGAAGACGTATAAGAACTTGCGCATCATTGTTTCCTCTTACTGGGACGACGAGTTTTCCTTCTTCTCCCACCAGGAGGAAGAGCCGAAGGGCGTCTTGCGGACTCTCTTGACCAGACCGTTGTGTTCGGAGCCTTCGGGCGAATCATCGCCGGGAACCGCGGCGTAGCGCCCGGGTGCAATTTCGGGACCAATGCGGTTGTCTTGTCCCACTCCAGCCATATCCGCCGCCTTGGCCGCTGCCGCCGGCTGCGACCCTTGGGGCGATCGCGGATTACGGATGGCTGACGTACGGGCATTCGCCGCACGCCGGGGCGGTTCCGGAGCGCGGCTCAGCTGCTCCCTGGTGGCGGTGAAGGACTCCTCTTTCCACTTGAGCTTGATGTTTTCGCCTTCGATGCCTTCGAAGACGAAATCGCCGACCTTGTCGCCAACCGCCAGCCATACCGGCGCCTTATCGGAGCCGGCGGTCATAAGCGCGGTCGGTCCGCTTCCGAAATCGACCACGCCGGAGAGCTGCGGCAGGGCAGGCCTGCGATCGACCTCGACCTCCGCAGTCTCAACGACAACCTCGGCGTTGCGATCGGCGGAGAACAGCATGCGCTCGACGACGGGCATGAAGTCGGCGGGTCTCGCCGGGCTGGGGTCGGCAGAAGCCGGAAACTCGGGCGGCTGCTTGGGGTCTGTGAAAGCCTGCACGCGCTGGTGACGTCCGTCGGCCTCGATGATCTGGCGGTAGAGCTCGGCGGCGCCGAGAACCAAGATCCCGGCGAGCAGTGCATTGAGTAGAAGGAGTCTGCGCTTCACGCTGCTTCTCGCTTAATGGGAGGCTCCGGCGGCTTTCTCGGCCAGTTCAGGAGCGCGGTCCATGGGTAAAAATCCGGCGACGGTCATGGTGACGGCGATGGATTTGACCTCGGGTTTGTCGGGACGGATACGGATGTCCCGGGTCGCTAGCAGTCTTGAAGAGTTAGCCATCGCTGCCA
>CAZYOX010000573.1:0-1911 GCA_964649285.1 uncultured Bryobacterales bacterium
CCGGATAACCTGTCACTTATTGCTCTGTCTCACTGATGGGGTGCAGGCCATGGACGATGGCCCGTCCCAATTCCTGCTTTTTCCTATCCGGATGCCACAGCGGCGGATAACGAGAAATGAGCCAATCCAAACGGCTGTTGTAGGGTGCCCAACTCAGTACCACCGCAAAAAGATGCAACAGGATCCCCCAGAGGAAAAGTAGAACAGTGCTTCGCCCAAAGGGGTTATCCCGTCAGGCGATAGCGGATAAAAGCAAAACCAGACGAACGCAAACAGCGAGGTGATGGCGCCCAAACATCCGTAGGCGAACATGACCTTCGGCAAAGTTCGACCTGGCTGCCTACGGTTGCGCAAGGCAAGATTGTGGAGCAAACCTCGCGGGGCTTGCAAGAAGGGGGAAGGTCTCCCTGGCGGGCTCGGGATGGGAAGAGTGAGAATGCCGGCGCGAGGAGAGTGGGCGCGGGCTTCGGTTCGGGCGAAGAGGACCCCTCTGTGACCTTCGGGGCTCAGAAGGGGCGGCAGTTACGCGGGAACGTAGGTCAAGCGGATCACATCCTCTCCCATGGGTTGATGCGACGTCAGGCGAAGCGGCGGCCGAGGTCCGGCGAAGTAGGGTTGGCCGTGACCGATTACGACGGGATGCAAATAGATACGGTACTCATCGATCAGCCCAAGTTCGGTGAGGCTTTGCGCCAAGTTCGGGCCGGCGACTTCGATCTCACCGTCGCGCTCGGCTTTCAGCTCGCGAATCGCGCCCGCGATATCACCCTGAATCAGCGAGGCGTTGGGACCGAGAGATTGCGCTGACCGCGAGACGACCCACTTCGGCTGCTTCCGCCATGCCACCGCGAAGGCCTGTTCCTCCGGACCCCATTCCGGCTGATCGTCGTCCCAGTAGCGCATGATCTCGTACATACGGCTGCCGTAGATGCTGCCCGCCTGCGCCTGAGCCTCCTCAATAAAGTGACGAAACAGCCCGGGGCCAGGCGCAAACGCCGTATGGTCCACGTAGCCGTCTAGCGACTGATTCATTCCGAAGACGAGCTTAGCCATAACACTCCTCACGCATTGCGTTTGACCATGAAGTCGATCCAGATCGGCGCGAACGGCGACGTGCAACCTTTGGAGACGGGGTAGTCGCGGTAGATGCCCAGCTTCTCGCCGATGGCGATGGCGCGTTTGCGCAGTTTCGAGTGGTGAATGCCGATTGTGGCCAGAGCCATGTTCATGGTCCATTGCTCCTCGGGGGCAGCGCCGGCCATTTCGGCTTCGATGCGGTCGAGCAGCGCGGGCAGGTCGAGCCCTTCGGGTTCCTTACCGATGCGCTCAGCAGTCAAGCTCCAGCCGAAACGGGCAACCATGGGCTCTTTGGAAGACATCCATTGTTGGCGAAGCGCTTCCTTGGCCGGGTGCTTGCGGACCACGTAGGAATCGAGCCAATCGGCGACGCGCACAAAGCGGACGGAGTGCACCATGCGGTCCAGTTCTTCGCTCGTGAGCGACTTGGGCTGGATGACAAGGGCGGCGAGGAATCGTGCGTCGGCGTTCTCTGTTTCCCAGAGTTCGAGGGCCAGCTTGTGGTCGGTCTTGATCTTTTCCGCGACCTTGCGGATGTCGCCGAGCTTGACCCCGAACTGGTTGTCTCCGCAACCCTGCTTGGCGTTTTGAGCACGGGTCTTCCCATTGCCGAGCGACTCGAGTTCCTTGAGGGCTGCCGCGAGGGTCATAGTGGCGATTCTAGCGAGGCGGGCATAGCCCGCGCTCTTGATTTAACGATCGGGCTTGTTAATACTCAGCTCCTTTGATTTTGCTTTTTGTCAGCTGAACGGTACTGCTATCTGCGTGGTCGGCGAGGTTGCACCGCTCATCTTTACGAGCCCGTTTAAAACGCATGGGCAGCTCCCATTCGGG
>CAZYOX010000574.1:0-1890 GCA_964649285.1 uncultured Bryobacterales bacterium
CGCTCATGATATCGGACCGGTTCGATGTCGCCGAAGTTTTGCCGGACGCGAGCCGAGAGGCTGTCAGCGCCGCAGAGACGTTCAAGTTGTTTTTTGTCTTCGAAAACTACATGCGAGATTTCGTCTTGACCGTACTCTCCGAGGCGGACAAAGAGAATTGGTGGAATTCGGTGCCGCAGAATGTTCGAGAGGAAGTCGCCAAGATCGAGGAGACAGAGGGGAAGAAGAAGTGGATGAATTTGGACTCCAGAGGCAAGTTGGCAATGACTACCCTGGGTCAGCTAATCAGCATCATGGACGATTCAAACAACTGGAAAAGGCACTTTGAACCTCTGGTGGGCGATAAGGGCCTACTTCAACAAACTCGCCTGGTTGTTCACACCCGAAACACAATCTGCCACATGAGTACCGTGACCGTGGAAGAACACGAACGGCTGAAACAGGTCATGCGTGACTGGTTTCGTGTGGTCTCGCCGTAGATACTTCCCGCCGCGTAAGCCTCCCGAAAGCTTTGCCGCCTCCGATCCCTCGCCGATCGGCTCTAGGGCAGACCGCTGGCGAGAGCAAGTCGAGCAAGGGGATGGTCAATCGGCCGCCTGGCTCCCCGCCTCGGTGATTCGCTTTCGGTTCAGAACCAAGGCATCGACTTCGTGACATTACGACTACAAAGGTGTCTCGCCGTCCTCCGGTACAATGGGGTTTCGCCTACGGGCCTTTCAAGGAATTAAGAACATGTCGCAAGGGAATTTTGGCGTTGCAGGCCTCGGTGTGATGGGGCAAAACGTCGCGCTGAATATCGAACGCAACGGCTTTCAAGTCATCGCTTACAACCGCTCGGACGAGAACGCAAACGAGATGCGTGCGAAGGCGGAAGGCAAGAACGTCATCGTCACGCAGTCAATCGAAGAGTTCGTGAGGAAGCTCGAACCGCCCCGCCGCGTACTGCTGATGGTCACGGCGGGAAAGGGCACCGACGCGGTGATTGACGCGCTGACCCGATACCTCGAACCCGGCGACATCATCATCGACGGAGGCAACTCGCACTTCCCCGACACGAACCGCCGCGCCGAGGCGTTGCATGCAAAGGGCTACCACTTCGTCGGCTGCGGCATCTCTGGCGGCGAAGAGGGCGCGTTATGGGGCCCCTCGATCATGCCCGGCGGCAACTATGAGGCGTACCAACGCATAGCACCCGTCCTGGAGAAGATCGCCGCCAAGACAGAAGACGACGGCGCTTGCGTGACCTACTGCGGCCGTACGTCCGCGGGCCACTACGTCAAGATGGTCCACAACGGCATTGAGTACGGCATCATGCAGGTCATCTGCGAGGTCTACGACGTGTTGCGCAAGTCGCTGGGTCTGTCGGCCAAAGAGATTGGCGAAATCTTTCAGAAATGGACGAAGAGCCAACGGGTCGGCGGCTTCCTCGTCGACATCACGGCGGTGTGTTTGGCTAAGAAGGACGACCAAGAGAAGAAGGGGCATCTAGTCGATCGCATCCTGGACACGGCGGGACAGAAGGGCACCGGCAAGTGGACCGCGCAGTCGGCTCTCGATCTCGGCGTGCCGATACCCACGCTGTCGATGGCCGTCGAAGCGCGTATTCTCTCTGGCCTCAAGCCCGTGCGCGTAGAGGCTGCGAAGATTCTTGAGAGTCCTGAGGTCAAGATCGACAAGAAGAAAAAGAGTGAAATCGTCGATTCGCTCTACAACGCACTGCACCTGTCGATGATCGCCTGCTACGCGCAAGGCATGGCGCTCATCCAAGAAGCTTCGAAGACGTACGATTACGGCACGAACTACGGCGAGGTGGCGCGCATCTGGAAGGAAGGCTGCATCATCCGCTCCAAGCTGCTCGACCCGATCAAGGAAGCCTTCAAAGACCAGCCC
>CAZYOX010000575.1:0-1884 GCA_964649285.1 uncultured Bryobacterales bacterium
CTGCGCAGACGGTCGCTCAGAGTCAATCTGAGACCCGGTTCATCTTCGACGATCAAAATCTTCTTCGCCATCAGGAGGCCGCCTCTCTAGCGACGGGAAGCCGCAGAGTGAATGTGCTGCCAGAAGCGAGCTGGCTACTCGCGGTCAGCGTGCCGCCCGACGCTTCCGCCGCTTCCTTGGCGAGGCTTAAACCCAGTCCGCTGCCTTGTATCTGCGCGTCGACCGCCTGCCGGCCGCGGTAGAAAGGCTCGAAGATATGCGGCAGGTCCTCGGGACTAATGCCTAGCCCCTGGTCGGTGACGTCAAACCGCACGAAACGGCCCTCCTCGGAGGCGGCAAGGGAAATCTTTTTGGACTCTCCGCCATACTTCACCGCGTTGCTGATCAAATTCCGCAAGCACTGCATCACGGCCGAGGAATCGCCGCGGACCGAAGGGAGGTTGTGGGCGACCTCCACAGCCAATTCGATCCCCGACTCGGCGATCTCGGATCGAGACTCTGCTGCCGCGAGATTGATCAAGTCCGCGGGAGCCAACGTTTCGATGGCGTAGCGCTGCTTGCCGGCCTGCGACGACGCAAACTGCAGAGTTTGCTCCACCATGTTGGTCAGACGACGCCCCTCCGCACGCATGAGCCGGCCGTATTCCCTGGTTTGTTCCGGCGATGAGATCACTCCTTCGGCAAGATTATCGGCGGCTTGACGGATGACGGCAATCGGAGTGCGCAATTCATGCGAAACGCCCGCAACGAACTCCATCTGCAGTTGGGCCAGCCTTTCGGCGCGCCGAGCGGAAAGCAGAGCCAACGCCAGGCCGACCGACAGCAGCAACAGAATACCGAAGCTTATTCCTAAATTGCGCTTCCGCAGGCCGGAGACGACTTCGTCGAGAGATCCCCCGCTGTGTCGGGCCGCGAGCATCCAACCGGCTCGATCTGGGGGGGAGGCGACGACGGCGCGAGAGAAGAACCCGTCGGATCCTTGTCCGGAGTCGGGCTCGTCCGGCCCTTCGGGTCCGTCTCGCCGCCCGCGCCGGGCGGCGAACTGAGCTATGAGCTCTTCCACGGTATAGACAAGCGGGAGTTTCTGCTCGGCGTCGAGGATCTCCGCCGTAGGTATCTCAGCGTTGGCGAAGAGCGTCTGCGAAGTTTCCTGATCGATTACCGCGAGCTGGTAGTGCGGCTCCCCCTCGCCGGGCGTGAATCGGCTTTCGATCTCGGGCAGCAAGGATTCCAATAAGGCCTCTCGGTCGAACGCTATGACTAGGTCCCCATGAACATCCCTTAGGCCGCGGCCGCGCCCGCGATCCTCTGGCGAGCGGCTGATCAAGGGCGTGACCAGCGCCGGGCCTTCGGCCACGAAGGTCCAATACGTGTTTCGGGGCGGCCCACCGCGTCTCGGCGGAGCGTCGAAGATGGCTTGGACTTCTGGAGGCGCCTCGGCCTCTTCAAACCGTTGACCATCGCGAAGAAGCCGAAGTGTTCGCGGAACGCCGTCCGGATGCCTTTCTCGGATGTAGAGGGCCTCGATTCGCAATCCAACGGGACCAGAATCCGTCCACCGCGCCAGGTCATCCGCCAAGAATGCCCAGTCGTTCCTAGCAATGTCGTTCGGGCGCATCCGAAAAGCGGACGCGGCGCCGGTCAATTCCCGATTGAAGTCCCGGCGGAACTGTTCCGCGGCGACATCGAGTCCGTGGCGCAAGCGGTCGCGATCCGCCTCGCTGATTTCCCCGATCCAGCGATACTGCAGGCCCGCCAACAGCAAAAGAACCACCGTCAAGCCGGCCATGAGGACCGGCATAGAGTTCTTACGAATCCAAGTTTTCGGCATAACCTACAGAAACATATACTGGTTACAAGCCATTGAGCGGTAAGACGCCTGCC
>CAZYOX010000576.1:0-1865 GCA_964649285.1 uncultured Bryobacterales bacterium
AGGCGTATTCGCCTTCGATCTCGATGGAGGCGGATTTAATGCCCGCTTCATCGCCGGGCAACAGATCGACGACGTTGGATTTGAAGCCGCTGCGCTCGGCCCAGCGCAGGTACATCCGCATGAGCATTTCGGCCCAGTCCTGCGCTTCGGTGCCGCCGGCGCCGGGATGGATGACCAATAAGGCGCCGCGGTGGTCGTTAGGACCGGAGAGCAGCGCAGTGGTTTCGATTTCGTCGATGCGCTCGGAAAGCGAGCCGAGCTGGGAAGTGAGCTCGCCGGCGACGTCTTCGCCTGCTTCGCCCAGTTCGAAATAGTCGTCGACGTCGCGGAGCCTGCGTACGAGCTCGTCGTCGGCCTCGATGATCTCGCTAAGACGTTTGCGCTCGCGCATCACGCTCTTGCTGAGCGCGGAATCGTTCCAGAAATTGGGGTCAGAGACTTGCTGTTCGAGCTCGTCTAACCGCTTACGTTGGCTGCGGGCGTCAAAGATACCCCCTAGCCGCGTTGACCCGCTCGCGCAGGCCGGAGTAGTCCCGTTCCAATTCTTCGAGAGACATCGCCATGGTCGCTTCCAGTATCGCAAGGAGGCGGAGCGGGCGACGACGGATACGAGGCTAGATGGTTATAATGGGAAAACCATCCTGGTGGGAGATGGTGTAATGGTAACACGCCAGATTCTGGATCTGGTTATTGGGGTTCGAGTCCCTGTCTCCCAGCCAATTCCCTTCTTTTCAGTTAGTTAAAGGCCCTGCTAAAACCGCAGCAGCATAGAGTCATCGACGCCGTGCCGACGCGGTTCATTCAGTGGCAACGACTCGCCGAACGTACTTATTGGGCACGTGCGAGGGACTTAAGGCGAGATCTGACGCTGTTTGCGCGATCGAAGGGCGTTTGCTTCCGTAGCTAATCAGCTTGGCCAGTACGACGACGTCTTGAGGCAGCATGCCATACCTTATTCCATATTCTCGAATCTAGAATGTGGAATGGCAAGGCTAAGCCGGTTGCAAGCCTGCGTACTTGATGACCATCTTCTTGAGGCCGTGGCGTTGGAAGTGGATGGTGACTTTGGCGGCGTCGCCGTCGCCTTCGCGGCGGAGGATGGTGCCGACGCCGTATTTGGCGTGGCGGACGCGGGCGCCGTTGCGTAGCGGACCGCCGGGCTTTTTCGGCGCCGTGGGCGAGGCGGCGGGGCGCTGTGTTTGGGGCGGCGCTGGGCGGGCGGCTGGTTGCGGCTTCGCTAGCGTCTGGGCGGGCTTGAAAGGCAGACCGCGTCTTTGGAAGAAGCCGGCCACGGCGTCGGCCGAGTCGTAGGTTTCGCCTTGCAGCTTGCGACTGGAAGCCAAGCGCGACTCAGCCATTTGGCGCACGGCGCTGCGTTCGCCGAATAGATCGACGCCGTCGTCGCGATCAAAGGCGCGGTCCTGGTAGCCGAAGAGTTCCGAGCCGCCGACAGTGCGGTCGTCGATGAGCGCGAGCGGCACCTCTTGCAGGAAGCGCGAGGGCATCATCCGCTCGGGCGAGCCGCCGCCGAAGCGCCTCCGGGTGCGGGCGCAGGTGAGATACAGGCGCCGCTCGGCGCGAGTCATGCCGACGTAGCACAGACGCCGCTCCTCTTCGAGTGCGGTCGGGTCTTCGATGGAGCGGCTGTGCGGGAACAGCGTCTCCTCCATGCCGATGAGCGCCACCCAGGGGAACTCAAGGCCCTTGGCGTTGTGCAGGGTCATCAGCAGGATCTGAGATGAGTCTTCAATCTTGTCGGTCTCGGAGACCAGCGCGGCGTGATCGAGAAACTCTTGCGCCGTCTCGTTGCGTTGCGCGGCGTCAGCGGCGGCGTTTAGCAGTTCGTTGATGTTCTCTTGCCGTGC
>CAZYOX010000577.1:0-1857 GCA_964649285.1 uncultured Bryobacterales bacterium
ATGATGCTGGCGTGGTTGAGCTCGTCGGAGATCACCGCGTCTTCGGCGCCCAGCAGCGTCTCGAACAAGCCGCCGTTGGCGTCGAAGCAGGAAGAATAGAGAATTGTGTCGTCCGTGCCTAAGAAGGAACTCAGCGCGTTCTCTAAATGCTTGTGCGGCATCTGCGTACCGCAGATGAAGCGCACGGACGACAAACCGTAGCCCCACTCATCAAGCGCCTGCCGGGCGGCGGCAATGATCTCCGGGTGGCTGGCGAGGCCGAGATAATTGTTGGCACAGAGGTTGAGCGATTCGCGATCGCCCCCGGTCTGAATGTGCGCGTCTTGCCTGCTGGTGATGATCCGCTCGGTCTTATAGAGACCCGCGGCCTGGATCTCTTCCAAGGCAGTGCTGAATCGCTTGCGAGTCTCTTGACCGAACATTTCGCTTACTCCGCCCAGGGCCACGACAAGATGACCTTGCCGCAATCGCCCGTCTTCATTAATCGAAAAGCTTCTTGGTAGTCGTCGAATGCGAACCGGTGGGTGATGACCGGCGAAATATTGACGCCCGACTGTAACAGGATGGTCATCTTGTACCAGGTCTCATACATCTCACGGCCGTAGACCCCGACGATCGTCAGGCTCTTGAATATGACTTTGCGCCAGTCGATGCCCGGACTGTCGTTGGGTATTCCCAGGATGGCGATCTTTCCGCCGTGGCTCATGCCGGCGACCATCTGTCGCAGCGCCGCCGGGCTGCCGGACATTTCGAGGCCGACATCGAAGCCCTCTTTCATACCCAACTCTTTCTGCACATCTCCGAGCGAGCGCTCCATCGGATTGAAGGCCATCGTAGCCCCCATTTTGCGCGCTTGGTCAAGACGCACAGCGTTCAAATCCGTCACCACCACATGCCGCGCGCCGGCATGCTTAACCACGGGGATGCTCATCAAACCGATGGGGCCCGCTCCGGTAATCAGCACGTCTTCGCCGACCAGGGGGAAGCTCAGCACGGTATGCACGGCGTTGCCGAACGGGTCAAAGATGGCCGCTAATTCGCGATCGATGCCCTCTTCGTGACGCCAAACGTTGGACTTAGGGATGACGACGAACTCGGCAAAGCCGCCGTCGCGATTGACCCCGACGCCTTGCGTCTCCGCGCACAAGTGGCGGCGGCCGGCCTGGCAGTTGCGACACTTGCCGCAGACCACGTGCCCCTCGGCGCTGACGAAGTCGCCGATCTCGAAACCGTGCACGTTGCTGCCGAATTCGGCGATCTCGCCCGCGAACTCGTGGCCCACGACGGTCGGCACCGGCACGGCGCCTTGGGCCCAGTCGTCCCAGTCCCATATGTGTACGTCGGTGCCGCAGATGCCGCCGCGATGGACGCGAATCAGCACGTCATCGATGCCGCATTCGGGCTTCGGGACGTCTTCCATCCATAGTCCGACTTCCTTCTTGCTCTTAACCAGCGCCTTCATAGGATCACCAGCCGGCCGAATCACAAGTATATGCGTCCTCTCCGTCACAGGGACAAGGCGCTAACGGAAAAGGGCCGCTCTGGCGGAGCGGCCCTTGCCTGTTCGCTTGGCGGACGAAACTAATCGTCCAGGACCTCTTGGCCTTCTTCGACATCGAGCAAACTGGGCAGACCCAAAGCTTCGCGCAGATCGTTTTCGAGCTTGTCGCGTACGTCGATGTTTTCACTCAGGAACTGCTTGGTGTTTTCGCGGCCTTGACCGATGCGGTCATCGCCGTAGGAGTACCAGGAGCCGCTCTTGGACAACACCTTGTGTTCGACGCCGAGATCAATCAGGTCGCCCTCCAGAGAAATTCCCTGGCCGTACATGATGTCGAACTCGGCCTGGCGGAACGG
>CAZYOX010000578.1:0-1838 GCA_964649285.1 uncultured Bryobacterales bacterium
CAGCCGGTAAGCCGTCCGCGGGGCCACGCCCGCCGGATCGCGCTCCACCCGGAATAGAAATTCCGGGCTAACCAGCACGGCGGACAGTGCCATCTCAATGCCGGCGTCAAAACCGTCCGCGGATCGGGCCTCACGGAAAAACTCCATCGGCCGGACCAGATCCTTCTCGGTCACGGGCCGCCGGTAGGCGCGCCGCATCAGCGTCGTTAGAATCTCGTTGGCGCAGGCGTCTTCTCCGTCGCGGTCCGCCGGCGTGCACGTAAATAACCGCTTCCGGCTGGGAGACTCTCCGGGCCCCTTGGCATCGTACGGACCCGTAATCGACACCGAGTAGAGCGCAGGCGTGGTCCGCGGGTGGCGGTAGAAATTGAACCGAGCCTGATAAGGCTGGCGTTCCGTTTCGATCAGCTGGCTCGGCTTCTTGATGAACGTCACGCCCAGTTCGTGCGGGCCCGCCGTAACCGGGACGCGAAGCTTCAGGTGCTGGTCGACCAGGGCGTGGTCGCCTTCCTCCTTCGGAGGGTAGATGGTGAATAGCTCCAATCGTTCCCTATCCAGCAAGACCTCCACTTCGTGCGGCTCGGTCAAGCCTTCCACCTGTTCATTGCGGTCACGGGTTAGCCGGATCGTAATGTCGTACTCAGCGTCCAGCGGGAAGGTATAGGGAACCAACGCCCCGCCTCTCGTGCCTACCGGCAGGCCGGCGACATGCTCCTCTTGGGTCAAGTCAGGAGGCATCCGCACGGAATAGCCGTCAGGCGAATTTCCCTGGCGGCCCACTGCCAGGCGGCTGATCTTCTCCGCTGCCGAGATGTAACGGTCCAGCAGCGTCGGCGACAGAGTACCCACCGTGATGTTGTCAAATCCGTGGCTCGACTCGTCGGTCGGCAGCAAGTTGGTCACATCCACTTCCACCGCCAACAGGTCGCGAACCGCATTGTGGTATTCCGTGCGGTTCAGTCGTCGAAACGTATCCGTGCGTCCCGGATTGGGCTTCGCCTCAGCAGCGGCGTCCAGCGAAGCCGAAAGCTTGGCGACAATGGCGGCATAAGTCGCCTCGTCCGGCCGCGGCACGTCTGCGGGAGGCATTTGCCGTGCCCGTAGACGGCGCACCACCTTCTCCCAAATCTCCGCGTCCGCAGAGGGATTTGCCGCATCGGCGGACTGCAAATCGAGGCCGGCCGTGTGCACCTGCGTGCTATGACAACCCACACAGTATTGGTCTACGAATGCTGCAGGCTCTGGTTGAGCGGCGGCGGCAACCGCGAACACGAATATTAAGGGGATCGTTTTCATTTTCTGGCGGCTCGCGTTCCTATTCGTCCGAGCGTAAGTATAAGCGGCCTAGCCGTCCAGATCGAACTACTTTCTTTCTGCTTACACCGTTCGTCACGGTTCGTAACGCCGGGAGCCGAGCTGATTGTAAGCCCGGCCGATGCGTTCTAGCCGCGACTGGGAGGGAGCGGTTGCCGGAAGCTTCTCCGGACAGGGCCGGTCCTTGTCCGTCCCTTGCCCGCTGCGGCGAGGGGCTTGACACGGTGTGATACACCTAAAAACAGAAGAGCGCCGGCCTGCTTGGGGCCTAGCCGGCGCCCCCTGTCGACGGGGAAAGAGTCCCAGGCGCGCGGTCTGAGCCAAAAGAGCCGCAGCGGTGATGGGGAGAAGAGTCCCTAGGACCGGTCCAATACTACTCCGGCGCCCCGCTTGGTAGGGTGTCGCAACCTACGCTCCAAAGGGCCCCTGGAAACAGGGGCCCTTTGGACGTCGGCCTTTAGAACGAACGATAAAACAAACCAACCCGAGCCCAGACGCGTAAGCGTCGGGTCCTAACGCCGGAA
>CAZYOX010000579.1:0-982 GCA_964649285.1 uncultured Bryobacterales bacterium
ACCCAATTGGCGAAGTCGGGGTGGTTGTCGCGGTTTTGTTTTTCCAAGCCCTCGAACTGGGCGCGGTGCAGGATGGCCCTTAATCGGCGGACGAGTTTCCTCGGCACGCCGGGACGCTTGTTGACGACGATGCCCGTCACCATCTGGGCGGTGTGCGGGCGATGGACGCGGGTTTTTTGTTCGTTGATCCGAAAGCCTTCCTCTTCCGCGATGTGCCGAATCCGCGCGAGCAGCCAGCCGGTTTTCTCGTTCACTTCGCCGCCCGAGAACGTCAAATCATCGGCGTAGCGGGTGTAGCGTGCTCCGAACTTCTCCGCGAGTCCGGTGTATCGTTTGTCCAATTTCCAAGCGACCAGATTGCTGAGGGCGGGGCTGGTCGGTGCGCCTTGAGGCAATGACCGGGAACCTGTGGCGACGTGATACCTCGTGCCTGAGAGCATCAACGTCCGCCGGGGGCATTCGGTGCATAGCAGGGCCAAGATGGTCGCCACGGCGGGCGAATACCCGACCCGGCGGAAAAAGCCCATCACGCGCGGGAACGTGATCGAAGGAAAAAAATCCTCCAGGTCGCAGTTGAGGACTGCGGACTGCTGCGTGTGCACCGCCGCCCCGGTCACGGTGCTTCGCCCTGCGACGAAGCCGTGAGCCGCCGGGTGGACGGGGATTTTTTCGAGGAGGTTCGCAAGAATCCATCGCTGGGATTCGCCCATCTCGCGATGGGGTTTGGCCAGTCCGCGAAGGCCGCCGCTTTTTTTGGGGACGCTGAAACGGATGTAATGCGTCCTCTGGCTGGCCACGCTATGAAACGCCAGCCACCTGAGGCGGGGAATCGAAAGCCCCAAGGCTTTTGCCAAGTCCGCCGGCGTCGCGAGGATGGGCAAATGGAATTTTTGAAGCTCCTCGACGTTGGCCCGGCGGTCGGCCAGTCCCGCCGAAACGCCCCGGCCCAAAAAGAGGATGTCGGTCGCCCGGCGGTGGGCGA
>CAZYOX010000579.1:992-1831 GCA_964649285.1 uncultured Bryobacterales bacterium
AGCCTGTGTACATGACGGTCCATACCGCCGCAAGGCTTTGCGGTCGGCCCGTTCTCGTTCGGTTTCCTGGACCGCTTGTTGGCCGGCATGAGCCGCGTGGACAAGTTGCGGGCGGATGGCATCCATCTCCGCGCCGATTTCGTGGATCTCCGACAGCTCTTCCGGCGTGATGAACCCATGCGTCACCATCGCCCGGTCGATCAAAAGCGTTCGCGGATCATCCGCGGGCGGAATCAGATCCCGCCGACCAAACCAGGGATTGGACCAAAGCGGCCGCCCCATCCCGCCGGCTTGGGCATGGAGGTCTTCGCGGGAAATCGGCGTGTATTTGCCCACCTCGTAGGCTTCGGGAGGAATGATTCCCACCTCCGCTTGCGGCTCGGAAGGCGTTGGCGGTTCGGGCGTTTTGGCGGGTTGTTCAGGAGGCCAGTTGGTTGTGGGGGCCTCGTGCGGCTGGCGAGGCTTGTACTCGTGGATCTTCCCGGTCTTTTCGAGGAGTTTGGCCAGAGAGGAAAACAACCAAGTGAAGAAATTCATCGGAGTGGCTCATCCTCACCAGTCGAATGTGCGGTCAGCGAATAGGTAGGTATGGTTATAAGAACGCCTAACAAAACCGGGAGGGCGAGAAGCTCTCCTGCTGAGCCGTTTTCACAAACCACGCTCAAATTGTCGGCGGCTCGGCAGGAGCCTCGCCCTCCCCTCGGAACTATCATCAGTATTGTTAGGGATCCTAAGTCGATCGGATGGGACAAAATGTTCCGTGATCTCCATTCGCCCGAAGCGCACGCGAGGTGAGAAACGGATTCCCTCGCTTGCGCTTCGGACTAGTGAAAGAACGA
>CAZYOX010000580.1:0-1826 GCA_964649285.1 uncultured Bryobacterales bacterium
ACCTGTAAAAATAAAAACTTTCCTCCAAAGGGCTTTGCATTCGCCGTGTTTTAAAAAAAAATCTTCATGAATGAATGGACCGGCCTATGTGACTTTCCCATACTCCAAGACCTGCGCCGCTGCCTCGAAGTCGGCGTCGCGGCCGCCCTACGACAACTACAGGTAGTGCTCTAAATGCCCGAAGCGCCTGAGTCGAATAGTCTTGCTGCTACCCTTGCCGCTCTGGGCAAGGCTCTTGAGGGGGCCAAGCGGATCGACTCGAATATACCGCCCAACGGACGCATCTACGTTGATTCGCAATTGCCCTTCTTGTGCGTGTACCGGCGAACAGGCCATGACGAAGACGGCTACGACGGCCAATTGATCACCACCCAAGCCGCTTTCTTCATCGCTCCGGGCTCGGAGCATGAGGAGCAGGTTAGTCGCACGATTTGCGAGGCCGTCATCGAAAAAATGACGTCCAGATATGGCCGCTTCCTACTGTTGGAAATATGGATGCAACGGGACGAGGAAGCAGGCGGCGAGTCAGCTCAGTCCGGCCCAGGCATCGATGTCATGGTGCAGTCCAAGCACACGGAAGAGAAGCTTGTGGCCGTCATGCTCGAGGCCATGAAAGGGGTCCTTTACGGCAAGAAGCCCATGCCGGTTCGGCTATCCGTGGCGGACAAGGTGAGGCCGCCCGGGCGCCTGCCTCTGTTGGACAAGTCCACAATCGAGAGGCTCAACTGTCTAGTGGTCGGCGTGGAGTGCCCGCCGGTCTATCGCGACTCCCGGACCTCGCAGTTCTTCCCCTATGTTTATCGGGACTTTCGTAATAGATTGGCCGTCGCATTGCAAAGGTCCTTTCACGCCTTTCTTCCACGCGAAGAGGAGCCTGACTACGGCTACGAAGCTCTAGCGCCGACACGCATGCGACGCGAAGCGGGCGCCGTTGACCAGAAGCTGGAAACCGTCGCGGCACAGTTCGATTTCCTGCTTTACGTCACGCCCGTCAACGTCACGGAGGCCTGGGAGCGGTTCGCCGCGTGTGACTTTGAGCGGACGCCTACTTTCTCCTACAGGCCGCTGCCTTTCGACACGCGGCAAGTAAAACGAGACCTTTACCAGGTTCGACTGGACCAAGTCGAAGACCCGATCTTGTGGCAGATCTTCGCGGAAAAACAAGACGAACTCGACATGCAGATCTCGTTGTTGCGTGACCGCGGATCTCCGCATTTTCGCCATGGCTCCATGCGTCTTTACGGCTCCCCCGATCCCGAGCTTCTGGCGCTAGCGCGCAATATCCTAAGCCACGGCGACCTGCTTTCGCCGTGCACTTCTGACAAGCCGCCGCTAAACGCCAAACAGGTGGCCGCGCGGGCAACCGCCGAGATCGAATACTACCGCTCGATTAACGCAAAATTCGATGCTCGCGTGGAGATCACCGACGCGATCGCCGCCGGCATGATGACCAGCCGCAATCGGCTGCTGGTGTCGAGTTCCGTTCTTTTTCCAGCCGAGCGTGTGGACGCCCTGTTGAACCATGAAATCGGAACGCACTTGCTGACGTGGTTCAACGGCCGCGCCCAGCCGCTTAGCCTGATGCACTCCGGACTGGCGGGCTACGAAGCCTTGCAAGAAGGTTTGGCCGTGCTTGCGGAGTATCTGTGCGGAGGTCTCGATCCTTCCCGCCTGCGGACTTTGGCTGGACGCGTCGAGGCGGTGCATTCCATGGAAGACGGCGCAACGTTCGTTGAGACCTATCGGCTGCTCCATCGGGAACACGGATTCTCCCCGAGGACTTCCTTCCGGATGACGACGCGTGTGTTTCGGGGCGGAGGACTCAC
>CAZYOX010000581.1:0-1818 GCA_964649285.1 uncultured Bryobacterales bacterium
TCGCTTTCTTTGTCCTCCAGGAGGATTCTTCGCGTTCACCTATTCATCAAAACAGGCAGGAAACTCATCCTCCACACGTCCCGGCAGCGATTGTAGCTGCTTTTGGAGCCGGCCCGCGGCGGACAGAGCGTAATTGGCGGCCCGCGTCTTGCTCCAGCCTGGAGACGAATCTCTCGTCGCCGAGCGGCACTCCAGCGTCGGTCGCCGCACGCAGCGCGGCGATTTGCTCTTCCTTCATACCAGTTCGCAGCGTCTCCGCCCAGCCTTGCCGGAGGCCGCATTCGGTCCATTCCCAGTCGTCGAGCAGGCCCAGTTCGTCGCGGCCCGAAAAGTGCGCGCGGGCGCTCGACCAGGGGCAGGTCAGCGGGGTCTCCGACCATGCCTGCGCGCAGCGGACTGAGGTCCGCGTAGACCAGCGCCGAGGCCAAGTGCGAAGGCCCTAAAGGACACGGATAAAAGCGGTTCTGCCACAACTGTCCGCTGCGGCGGTAGCGCCGGTTGGCGCGCATGGCGCAGCGCCAATGGGTCTGTCCCAGGGGCCTTGGCCAGCGAGTCGGCGCGGCGCGGAATCGCCACAACGTGGACGTGATTGGTCATCAAGCCGTAGCCCAGAATCGTCAGGCCGAACTGCTCGCTCTTCTCGCGCAGCGTTTGGATGTAGAAGCGACGATCGTCGTCAGTCAGGAAGATGTCTTGGCGGTTGTTGCCCCGCTGCGTGGCGTGATGCGGAACGCCCTCCGCAACCACGCGCGCTTGTCGCGACATGGGTTGGCGCGGCTAGTCTAGCAGAGTTTCCTGCCTGTCACCTTCGGTTATCTCTCGTCGTTGACGAGTCGTGTCCTCAGGGAGGTCATTTCTCTCCGTCCGATGCCTAGCCGAGTCTGGAACTCAGGCTCTTCGATCTCACGTAGAACTATGTCTATCGCCTCTTGGAGCGTTAGTAGGTCAGCCCGCGTCAGCGGAACATCGAAGGATTCGAGATCCTCGTCCAACGCAAGTCGGAGCCGCGACTTTAAGTCGTCGTTGAGCCGTTTCGTTGCAAGAAATTCAGCAACGATACCAGTTTTAGGAAGGCCGTGACGGACCTCATTTACGGTGTTACACAACCCTTCCAATTCGTCTCCATTTAGAATCATTGCAGCATCCCTATTTGACTTCTTTCAGATCGTCGAAGAAAATTCGACCATCGTCTGGCCTAAACACTGTACCCAGATCGCGATGTTTCGGATTATAGATAACAACGGTACCGGTCTCACCATCCCACCAAGCCTTTCTCCCGCCCTTCAGATTCTTAACATCTGCACCCTTAGCGTTGGTCATTATATGCTCCACGAACTGAGCAAGATCGTTCACGGTCCTGATTTGCTTGACCTGTCCTCCGATTCCCATGATCAACCCACCTAGATCGCCTTTATGGAGTACGTGTTTCGTGAACGCATGTCCCCTGCCGATGCTACGAGCAGCCGTGGACACGAGGCTCTTCGGATTGCCGATGAGCGACGCAACGAAGACAGTACCTCCTGCAACATCCCCGACACCACCCTGGCTGAGGGGTATCTGCCTTAGCGATTGCGGTTCTTGATCGAACAAGAATGAGAACGACTGGCCAGCCAAGTTGCTGGCTGCAAAGAAGAAGTTCAGCCCAAAGGCTCCTATTATATTTCCGCCCTCGCCGGTAACGGTCGCAGAGTCGCCCGGCCCAGGGCCACCGATCATTCCGCCTAAACAATCGCCTACAAATAGACCCTCCCCTTCGTCTTTGTAACCTCCTCCGGGCGCCTCGCTACATCTCCCGGTCGGATCAATCCATCGCAGCGG
>CAZYOX010000582.1:0-1794 GCA_964649285.1 uncultured Bryobacterales bacterium
TTAGGCCCAGGCGGGCGGCAATCCGACCCCTGTCTTCTTCGGTCAAGAAAACATCGCCCGGCCGCGCGCAACAGTTGATGCAACCGGCCTGACACTCAAAGCGAAAGTTGATCCGAGCGACGGAAACCGGATCGCTCATCGAATTCCCTGCCTATTCAATTAAATAATCAAACGTTGTGGTGCCCGGAACCCGTACTTTGCTGTAGACTTCGACCCATTCCTCGTGCGCCGGATGTTCGCCATAAGCCTGGCGGGCGGCCTGGTCGGTCATCTCCATGCAAACGCCGTAGTCCCGCTGCGTGTCGCCGACATTCGGGGTCAACAGCTTGCCGTGGGTCACCCTGTTCAGCCCGGGGATCTTCGACGGCAACTCATTCGTCGCCGCATAGAAAGCCTGCCAGTCCGCTTCGGTAGCTTCGGCAATCGCCGTGAACGCGAAACAGTGCATGAGCTTACTCTCCACGGCCGCGGGAGCAGGCTCCGACTTGGTCGCGGGCTCGGGCGGGGGCTGGGGAGGGTTGCCGGCGCATCCGGCCAAGGAAAGGCCTGCGATCACAATTGTCAGAATCGTCTTGTCGGATAGCGTCATCAGATTAGTAGACCCCAAGCGGGGAATTCACAGATTGTATCCCGTATCATCCAATCTACGGCTTGTAGAGCAACCTGCGGCGTTCCACAATGGTAGGACACTCGCCGTGAATGTCCGTTCAGCCATCGACGCCAAGAAAACGGATGACCTCGAACTCGTCACGCGCACGCGTGCCGGTGATCGAGCTTCCTTCGACGAACTCGTCAACCGCCACGCGGCCAAGATCTTCCGTCTAGCCCGCCACATCACGCGCAACGACGCCGAAGCCGAAGACGTGTTGCAGGATGCCTTCTATAAGGCCTACACTCGCCTCGACCAGTTCCACGCCGACGCCCAGTTCTATACCTGGCTCGTGCGCATCACCGTTAACGAAGCGCTCATGCGGCTGCGCAAGCGGCGCAACAGCAAGACCGTCTCACTGGATGCGGAGCTGGAAACAGACGACGGATCGCTGCAACGAGAAGCCGTGTCGCCGGACGACGATCCCGAGCAGGAATACAGCCGCGACGAGACGCGAAAGATGCTTGAGGACGCCATCGACTCGCTGGACGAAACTTATCGGACCGTTTTTGTCCTGCGCGACGTGGAGGGCCTATCCACGCAAGAAACGGCGGATATGCTCGAACTCTCGGTCTCCGCCGTCAAGTCGCGGTTGCTCCGCGCAAGGCTCCAACTCCGGGACAAGCTCAAAGGGCGGTTGCACTCCCATGGCTAAGAAGAAGCTTACCTGTCAATCCTTCCTAGACGACCTATCGGACTACATTGACGGCGATGTCGCTGAGGAGATTCGGGTCACTTTCGAGGCGCATCTAGCGAAGTGTCCCAACTGTTGGATTGTCTTTGACGAGACGCAACGAACTGTCGAAATCGTGCAACGCTTTGACTGCCATCCCATGCCCGATAAGGTCCGAGATCGCCTCATGCAGACCCTATCAGCCAAGCTAAAGAACGCCTAAGTTGTTGATTCTTCATTGCTAAGGCGTCCCGGGCGACTTTTTTTCTCTTTTCCTCCGATGGGGGGAAACCTCTGTAGCGAAACTGTAGTCTTTACGACGTGAGGGGTCAGCGCAATGCGGCGGACCGCTAACGGGCTCCTCAGATTTGTCGGCTTTGACTGAACCAGGCCGGCAATGGAGTCTGCGTGATGGCTCTTGCTGCTACGAATACAATGCCGACGTTCGATGTTTGGGAGGACCCCCTGGCAT
>CAZYOX010000583.1:0-1791 GCA_964649285.1 uncultured Bryobacterales bacterium
ACGCGCGCCTCCAGTTCTTCACCGACCTGCACCACGTCTTCCGGCTTGGCAACGTACCCTTCGGCCATCTCGCGTACATGTAAGAGCGCGTCGCGGCCAATGCCAATGTCGACAAAAGCGCCATACGGCAGGATGCGCGTCACCGTGCCTTTAACAATCTCGCCCTTCTTCAAGTCACGAATGGTCTTGGTCTCGGGATCGATCAATGTCAAGCTAATCCGGTTACGTTCCCGATCAAGCTTCTTGATCCATGCCGTGACCTCTTGGCCCTCGCTCAATACGTCCGTTACCTTGCCAACGCGGCGCACGGACAGTTCAGAAATATGAATCAGACCGTCGCGGCCAACGCCAATATCGACAAACGCCCCGAAATCGGCGATACGCTTGACCGTACCGGTGACTTGTTGTCCAACAGCCAGCACGCGCACCACGCGCTTGCTGCCATCGGGCATCACAACTTCCTCTGTTTCAATCTCCTCGGCGGAAGCTGTACCCTCCGACTCTGCATCGGCTGCCTGTTCAGCTTGGTCGGCTGACTCGGCTGCTGGTGCGCTCTCGGCTACCGGCTGCGGCGTCGATTCAGCTTCGGCGGACTCTTCGGCAGTCTCTTCCGCGGCCTGCTCCGCCGGAGCATCGGCAGTTTGGCTGCTCTCTGCCGCGTCAGGTGCTACAGTCTGTTCAGCTTCTGGTGTATTCTGGTCGGCCACCGCATCTGGAGCCTCGGCTGAAGCCGCTACCGGCTCGGCCTGCGTTTGCTCCTCGGCGGCTGCCTTCCCGGCATCCTCCTGGTCTGCCACAGCTGATTCTATCCGGTCACTCATGGATCTATCCTCCCAAAAACTGCCGCACTGTGGACCAAGTGCGGCTATCCTCAAAATAATACCTCTTACTCTGCCTCTAGTATAACCCGCACAGTAGGCGTTAGCCAAAGATCTTGGTCGCTCGTGAACATTGGAACAGATGCCCCGCGAGGCCCCAACAGCGCTTTGCCCTCTTCACTTTGGCCGCCTATAATAGGCTGTTACCACTTATGAATAAGTGTTATGAATAGCATACCGCTCTGCCGCGGGAAATGGAGTAGTTGTGAACACAAAGTTAAAAAGTACCCTAGAGCAAGTCAAGGCGCAGCTCATCGAGGCCAAAGACTTAGCCACCGCGGGCGCTATCCTCTCTTGGGATCAGACGACCTATATGCCGCCCAAGGGCGCACCGGCCCGCAGCCGCCAGATGGGACTGCTGGAGCGCCTAGCGCATGAGCGAGCCACCGATCCAGAGTTGGGGCGTCAACTTGACGAGCTGATGGCCCAGATCGATGATCTGCCGCCCGACAGCGATGAGGCGGCCTTGATCCGCGTCGCCCATCGCGACTATCAGCGTGCTGTTCGCCTACCCGCCAAATTCGTTGAGACCCTTTCCAATCACCTGTCAGAATCCTATCAAATTTGGACGGAAGCGCGCCCCAACAACGACTTTGTCGCGGTGCGGCCCCTGTTGGAAAAGACCCTGGATCTCAGCCGCCAGTACGCCAATTACTTCCCTGGCTATGAGCATATCGCCGACCCGCTCATCGACGAGTCGGACCCGGATATGACGGTCGCCACCATTCGCCCGCTTTTCAAAGAGTTGCGCGAATTCCTCACGCCGTTGGTTGCGGCTATCGGAGAGCGCCCCCAGGTAGACAATAGCTGTCTCTTCCAACACTATCCAGAGTCCCTGCAGTGGTCCTTCGGCGAAGCGCTCATCCGTGAATTTGGCTATGACTTCGAGCGCGGGCGACAGGACAAGACGCAT
>CAZYOX010000584.1:0-1761 GCA_964649285.1 uncultured Bryobacterales bacterium
GCCGCTTGATCGGCGGCACGGTGTCGAGCGCCGGTGCCAGCAGGAGGCTGTCGTGGCGGTTGGCCGGGCTCAGGAGCGCGGCGAGCGGGGTGCCCCGGCGGTCGACCACAACATGGCGCTTGGTGCCCGCCTTGCCGCGATCCGTCGGGTTCGGGCCGGTGGCTTGGCCCCCCTTTTCGCCGGCACGCTGGCGCTGTCGAGCGCCGCCCGGCTCCAGTCGATCTGGTCGGCTTCGCCCAAGCGGTTCAGCAGTTCGCGGTGCAGCCGCGCCCAGACGCCGGCCGCCTGCCAGTCGCGCAAGCGCCGCCAGCAGGTCATGCCCGAGCCGCAGCCCATCTCCTGGGGCAGCATCTCCCACGGAATGCCGGAGCGCAGGACAAACAGGATGCCGGTCAGCGCCTCGCGATCATCCAACGGTGGCCGGCCGCCTTTGGGTTTGGGACGTTTGGGCGGCAGCAACGGCGCCACCACCGCCCAGAGGTCATCGGAAACAAGCGGTGCTGCCATGCCCCCACAGGTAGGGCACGATCGCCGCCTGTCCAGGTTTTGTTAGGTGTTCTTAGTCCGCCGCACGCCACGGTGATATGAGGGTTTCCGATGCTGGCGGGACGTAGCCGCGTAAGTAGCAGGCCGTCGGACGACGGATCGACAGTCTCGATTATGTCTCGCCTTCAATTTCCGCCAATACCTCTTCGGCAATCCGAAAGCTCACTCCAGCCGCGGGGACTCCGCAGTAAACAGCGGTCTGTAGGAGGACTTCTCGCAGTTCTTCCTCGGTTACGCCATTATTGAGCGCACCTCGGATATGAATACGAGTTTCATGCGGTCGATTGAGCGCCGTCAGCATGGCCACGTTGATAATAGACCGCGTCTTCCGATCGAGACCTGGCCTAGGCCAAACCCTACCCCAACAATACTCAACGACTAACTCAACATAAGGTCTAGAAAAATCGGTGACCTTGTCCGTATCTTGATCCACATAATCATTGCCTAATACTTGTCTACGGATCGTCATGCCGTCTTCATATGAGTTATCAACCATTGGCCCTTCTCCTCTGACTGAAATCTGGACAATTTGGAAAGGAGTCACCAGAGCGCAGTTTGCCTACCCTATAAGCTCGAATTCCTACGTGACGGCACCGGCCGCCAGCCTCTGGAGGAGAGCACGGATCAATCCACCGTCTATCATTTTGCTCGGATTGGCTCGAGTACATCGGCGGCAGCCTGCGTTCCCAGGACCGGTTCAGCGCAAGTCCGGAATTTAGAGTCAAGCTCGGCTTCGGACAGCCCTTTTCCCGGTATACCCCTCGCATGAAGCGCGGAGCGCTCAGCGAACTCCCGGACAATACGTCCAGTCGGGCTGTGATAGCCGCCAAGAGCGCAGGCTATCGCATCGATGATGACAAGCTTGGCGACCTCGACAACGTCCTCCGGGATCTCCGAGTACTTTATGGATAAAGCTGTATCGGCGAGTTGTGTCGTTACAGACGCGCCTTCAAGGTTGCTCATTCTGTATTTCTCTCTTGCGACCGACGAGGCGGTCTTGTCCATCGGCGAGCCGCAGACGCAAACGGGTCATCCGCGAGCCGACCCGGGTCCGGACCTCCCCGCATGGCCTGGGCCGGTTCCACAGCATTGCTCCCGAAGAGCGACACGAAACAGTGTCACTGCATTCCTACAGCATCGAATGGATGATTCGGCACCTCAGGCAGGCGCTGTCCTGCACACGCAGCCAATGCCTGTCGGCGGCTCTGCGGTTCT
>CAZYOX010000585.1:0-1753 GCA_964649285.1 uncultured Bryobacterales bacterium
CCGGATAACCTGTCACTTATTGCTCTGTCTCACTGATGGGGTGCAGGCCATGGACTGTCCCTCAATCCGCACGACGCACCCATCCCCGCCCGTCCACCCCATCTATTCCTGCCCAACTCGCTCGGTCTATCCAAGAGCCCCAGCGGGGCGACATAAAGTTAGCCCGGTGCGTCAGCGCCGGGTTCAAATAGCCGCATCCCGCCGCCTCTCCTTCCTCACAACCCCACGCTCGGCAGAGCGCCAATAGCAACGCCAACTCCGCCTCATCCCCTCCGTCTTTCTTCCGAATCCCCTGTGGACAAACCACATGAACTATGCCATACTCCTGTGGCATCTCAACAGGAGAACCAATGGCCGACCCCAAACTCGACCTCCTGCAAGGCACCCTCGACCTCATGGTGCTCCAAACCCTTGCGACCATGGGCCAGTTGCACGGCTATGGCATCGCCCGGCGCATCGAACAAATTAGCGGCGATCAATTCCTCCTCAACCAGGGCACCATCTACGCATCCCTCGTGCGCCTACAACAGCGCGGCCTCATCGCCGCCGAGTGGGGCGTCTCGGAAAACAACCGCAAGGCCAAATACTACTCGCTCACAAGAACAGGAAAGCGCCAAGTCCGCGAAGAAAGGGCCAACTGGGAGCGGCTATCCCGCGTTGTGGGAAGAGTTCTCGAGGCCGGAGCTGACTGATGACAGCCTTGCACGAGCTCTGGGCGCGCCTGCTCTCCTTCTTCCAGAAGCGCAAACGCGACCGCGAATTCGATGAAGAACTGGCCTCGCACCTCGATCTAGCAACCGAAGAGCACCTACGCCGCGGCGCAAGCCCTACAGAAGCGCGAAGGCTGGCTCTAGCCGAGTTCGGCAGCCGCGAATCCGCCAAGGAACTCCATCGCGAGTCGCGAGGCTTCGCCTGGCTGGACGGCTTGATCCAAGACTTGCGCTTCGCCCTTCGAGGTCTGCGGAGGGCTCCAACCTTCACGGTAACTGCAATAGTGACGCTGGCGACGGCCATCGGGGCAAATGTAGCCGTTTTCTCGGTGGCAAACGCTGCTTTGTTCAAAGGCTTCTCGATCAATGAAGGTGACCGGATTGTTTATATCAGCAGCAAAGGACAAGGTGGGCCCTTCGTCTCCTACCCTGACTTTGTTGACTGGCGCGACCAAGCGGAATCATTCGAAGATATGGGCGCTGTCGCTGCAGTTCGAATCATGGTTAACGACAAGGACGGCGATTTGCGCGGCATGGACGCGACTGAGATTAGCGTTGATGCATTTCGGATCTTGGGCAGGCATCCTCTATTAGGCCGAGGATTCTCCAAATCGGACGAGGCACTGGGAGCCACATCCGTGGCCATCATCAGTCACGCCCTATGGAACCGCGATTTCGGACATGACGCGAATGTCATTGGCCGTTCGCTTGAAATTAACGGCGTTCCAACGACCGTGATCGGCGTCATGCCCGAAGACTTCGATTTCCCTCGTGTCCAGGATCTCTGGCTTCCACTGAGGCCGTCAGTACGGAGAGACTCTAGGCGACTCTGGTTTGTATTCGGAAGACTTGCTAACGCGGTCACGATGGAAAGAGCGTCCGCGGAGTTGGAGACCATTGGCCGCCGACTGGCTGCTGATCACCCAAATACGAACGAAAAAGTGGTTCCTCGGACTCACACATTCGATGAGTTTTTTGTAGGAGCAAACGAATCGGTCCGCTACGCCTCCGCTTGGGGCGCTGTTATCTTGCTCCTGCTTATT
>CAZYOX010000586.1:0-1741 GCA_964649285.1 uncultured Bryobacterales bacterium
GATGAACTGGCCGAGATGCAGGCCGAGCTTGTTGTCGGGGTTGGCCGAGACGTGGTGGAACTCATCCACGGCAATTAGCCGGTCGTCGAAGGCCTCGACGCCGAACTGATCCACCGCAAAGCGGAAGGTGGCGTGCGTACAGACCAATATCTTGTCGCCGCTCGCCAGGAAGGCCTCTACTGCCTTGACCTTGCCGCCGTTGTCCGAGCCGGGCGCGTTGCACAGGTTCCATCTCGGCTCCACGCGCCAATCCGCCCAGAAGCCGTAGTCGCTCAATGGCTGGTCCGCAAAGCTCGCGCCGATGGCTTTTTCCGGCACGACGATGATGGCCTGCTTGAGCCCTTGGTTGTGCAGCTTGTCGAGGGCGACGAACATCAACGCCCGGCTCTTGCCCGAGGCCGGCGGCGACTTGATCAGCAAGTATTGCTCGCCGCGCCGCTGGTAGGCCCGCTCCTGCATCGGCCTCATCCCCAGCTCGTTCGCATTGGTCGAGTTTCCGCTGCGGGCGTAAGAGACGGAAATGGAAGGAATGGTTCGAACTTGGTGAGTCACGGGCGTACCTTGGTCTTTCGCTTCTTGGTTGTCTCTGTCGACGCGGTCATCTTGGCATAGAGCGCGAACAGCTTCTCCAGCCGCTCCGTGTCGTTGCGGAAGCGTCGGCCGATGTAAATGCGTTCGAGGGTTTCGTCATTGCGCTCGTGAGCTCCGCGCAAGTCGCTCGGCATGCGGTCTGGGTCGTAGAGATCGGCGATCGTCGCGGGGAAGTGCGCCTCGCGAGCCAGCAGGATGTCTTCGGCGCAACGGGTCAGGTCGGCCTTGTTCTTGTCGGTTAGGGCAGGAAGAGGAAAGGTGTTCCAGCCCAGGGTGTTGGAATAGGAGAAGTCCGTTCTCAAGCGGACGCAGACCGTCCCGATCCAGACCCAATGAAGGCGCGACGCGATCAGTGCCATATTCCAGAGCGGCGCGTCGTAGAGCGCGAAGGCCTTTTCCTGCACAACACAATGCGGTTCAAGCAAACCTACCGGAAGATATGGCCGATCTTCTGAACTCACACGCGGCACGATGATCGTCCATTTCTTGGACATCACTTGCTCGCGGAATCGCCACGGCGTAGCAGCCAGCTTCTGAGCGCTGGCATCCTTTTTCTTCTTCTTGCCGCCACCTTTGCTTCTTGAGCTGGCTTCTCCATTTCCAGCCGCGATGCGAGATGCTCTGACGAGCGCAACTCGTTGAGCAATTGGCTCCAGTTCAATGGCATCTTCGGCTTCTTCGTCGGAAATCCAAAGGCAAGCGCGAGGGGAACCATCAATGAACTCTGTGGAGCCATAGAAAGGCCGTATGAAATGCGCGGCATCCGGTGATTCTTTGACGATCTTACGGGCCTCGTAGTTTGAGAAGACCAGTGCGGCGCCGTAATACGGGTGGTTCCCGAACTGCATCGGCGCCATGCCCTGGAGTGGACTTGCCGCTTGTTCTACTTCAATATTCGGAGCTGGAACCAGGTACGCGTTGATGTTTGAAATTTCCTGCCGCTCTACGGTTTGCGCTTCGGAATCTGAGATTGAATAGAGCTGTTTCGTAGGGCCGGCTGTGTTGGAAATGCCAACGATCACAACCGTCACGCCAGCGTTGTGACTGGCAAGGTTAGCCCACTTAAATGACGTGTGGGCAAAAACGATTTGACTGCCTGGCCTGCACCCCATCAGTGAGACAGAGCAATAAGTGACAGGTTATCCGGCGG
>CAZYOX010000587.1:0-1741 GCA_964649285.1 uncultured Bryobacterales bacterium
AGTTTGCGCCGCCTCAAGACCGACCGCATTGACTTATGGCAGTTTCACGAGTTGGTCTACGACAACGACCCGGACTGGGTCTTCGAAAAGGGCGGCCTCAAGGCGGCTCTAGAAGCGAAGCAGGCGGGCAAAGTCCGCCACATCGGCTTCACTGGACACAAAGATCCGCGCATTCATCTGAAGATACTTAACCAGCCCTACGAGTGGGCGACGGCGCAGATGCCGATCAACGTCATGGACTTCCACTACCGTAGCTTTCAGCGAGAAGTGGTCCCCGTTTGCCTGAGCAAAGACGTTGGCGTGTTGGGAATGAAGTCGCTTGGCGGCGGCGGGACCGTGGGGCGCATCCCGAGCGAGACGAACATTACCCACGAGCAGTGCCGCCGATACGCGCTCAGCCTGCCCATCTCATCGCTGGTAGCCGGCATCCTCACCATGGAAGAACTCAAGGCGGAGGTCGCCATTGCCCGAAACTTTCAACCCCTCTCGGATTCAGAGAAAGAACGGCTACTTGAGGAGGCTGCTCCCGTTGCCGGCGACGGCCGGCACGAGCTCTTTAAGTCCACGCAACAATTCGACGGCCCGCATCATCGGGAGCAGCACGATTTCGCTGTCTAGATCCAAGGTTTCACGGTGACTTCTTGCGACTGTACTTTTACCGCGCCTTTCTCAGGCCGGATCTCCCGCCCCTGCCGCCCGGCCCAAACTTGCGTGAATTCCGCTCCTAGCAATAGGACCAATGACGCGAAATAGACCCAGAGCATGACTACTGCGAGCGCTCCCGCCGTCCCGAACATCGCCGTCCCGTCACTTCGGCCCAAATAGAACGCCACTAAGTACTTTCCGCCTGTAAATAGGACCGTCGTCGCCAGGGCGCCGATCCAGACGTCGTTCCAGGCGATTTCCGCATCCGGCATCCAGCGCAGAATCGCCGCGAACATCAGCGTGAAGATAACGAGGCTGGAGATCACGTCAAATGCGCTCAGCAGCGTGGTAGGGGTGCCGGGGGGCAACGATTCGCCTAGCGCCGTCAACACTGCCGACACCGCCAAGGAAACCATCAATAAAAACGATGCCGTCAGAACCATGCCCATCGATGCGGCCCGCTTACCGAGAAAGTCGCGCACCGCAGACCGTTCGGGCCGTACGCTCCAAGCGCGATTCAGCGCGGCCTGCAGCTGCGCGAATACGCCTGTTGCCGAAAACAGCAAAGCTCCGATGCCGATGATCAGCGCCAGTCCCTCGCCGCTAGTCCGAGTTGAAGCGGCTCGGAGCATGACCTGTACTTGCTCAGCCGCGGTTGGGCCAATCATCCGGCCTGCTTCATTGACCAGACGTTGTTCCGCCTGCTCGGCGCCGAAAATTGCTCCCGCTGCGCGAACCAATATCCACAGTAGAGGCGGCAGCGAGAACACTGCGTAGTAAGAAAGCGCCGCGGCCATCGTGGCGCACTCATCTTTTGAGAAGGAAACGATCACGTCCTTCACTATCTTGCCCACGGTTCGCATTCCGCTCCCTTCGTTGCTTGCCGGATACGGAGCGGCGCCAGCGCCCGCGCTCGCTCGGGAGTTAGGCCGCTGTACGGCCGGAGCCCCGCCACCCGACCTGCCGCTGGGCATAACGTCGCGCTTCGATCGCCAATATCCCCAAGAGAGCGGTCTTCAAACTGCTCATAACGGCATTCGGACGATGGCGGCCCTGGGATGTGGAGTTGCCGCACGCCATCCCCGACGCAATCACT
>CAZYOX010000588.1:0-1733 GCA_964649285.1 uncultured Bryobacterales bacterium
GGAGTCGGCTCGGCCGGAGGTTATGTGAATGACGTTGTCGCGGGCGTCAAGTACTGCTTCCAGAAAGCGACCGAACTGGGGCTGCCGTGTGTGGTCAACATCAGCTTGTCGACGCAGCGGCATTCTCATGACGGCACAGATCCATTGTCCATTGCTCTTACGCAGCTGGTCAGTCGCAACTTTGTTCCGGCCACAGGCCTGGGAGTGTTGCCAAGCGCGATGCCCGCGTACATCGACGGCCGCATCATCTGTGCCGCTGCTGGTAACCTGCGCGGCGATGACTTGCATTGGCAAGCGTCCATCCCGGCAGGCGGAGAAGTTTCGGTTCTCTATCAGCCTTTCGGCAGAGGGGCGCAATCTTGGAATAGCGACGACGGCATCACTTTCTGGAGCTACAACGAAGACGCCACAACGGTTCGGCTGAGGGTCTCCGCCCGTCACTCGTCGAACGCTGTACTGGCGACTCCCGAAGTTCCGCTGCAAAGCTCAGGCGGGGCGGTTACGACGAACCTGGCGGGCGGGCTACGCGTCAACATCCACAACGGTCCCGAGAGGCCAAATAACCGCCATTTCAACCAAGAGGTGTATTGGATCAAGGCTGCGCCAACAGCGGCTGTCGCAACCTCGCCTTGGATCATTCGCCTGCGCAATACGGGCCGCTCGACATGCATCGTCCATGGCTTCGCTGCGTTTCGCGAGCACCGCGGAGGCTTCGTCTTCAACGCGGCGCAAACACAGCCGCTGATCGGAGTGACCTATACGCCGGCCCAGCTGACTTCGTTTGAGAGCCACAAGGTCGGAACGCCAGGAACCGGCCACGGTACGATTTCTGTCGCCGCCTTCACCAGCCGGCCCGGCGTGCCCGGCAGCCCGGTCGACGAACTGGCTTTCTTTTCTTCCCCCGGACCACTGCGCGCCGCCGCCCCAGGACAACGCGCCATTGACGTGACTGCCCCCGGACACCGCATCAGCTCCGCCAACTCTTGGACGCCGGGCAGCAGCGCGCGCGGCGTGACCGACATGTCGGGCACAAGCATGGCGTCGCCCATGGTCACCGGCTTGATTGCCGCCTTACTGCAGATCAAGCCGGACCTCGACACCGGCCAGGTGCGCAACCGCTTGGAGATCGCCAGCAGTCGGCGCGCCACGGATTCGGTGGACGATTGGGGCCTGGGACGCATAGATGCAGCGGCCCTGCTGCAGCCCTGAGGGTTCGAAATGCGCGCCGTAGCTGCTGGAGACGCACAGAATGCTTGACGCCGGTCGCGCCCCAGAGTTGATTGCGGGCGCCATCGTGTTCTACGACCACGCCGATGAAGGCCTGCGGTACGTGGCCGCCGAAGCTCCGCGCATCGACCGCCGGCCCGATCCGGTGATCTCGCTGGTGTTGTATCGGGGTCTCGCCGATGCCGGAGGCCTGCTCCAACTGGAGTCGACCTTGGCGCCTACGGAAGAACTTCTGGAAGCGGTTCGACGCGAGCTGTCGAAGAACGGGCCCGCGCCCAAGCTGGCTCAGCCCGACTGGCGTCGCGGCGAAGTCGAAGTCGCCGGCTGGCTCGATGCAGCGGAGCTGGCGCCTCTTTCGTTGGCCTTGGGAAGGCCGCTTCTAGTCGGCGCTCCTAATGTTGTGCTTGCCGCGCGGTTAGATCGCGCTGGCGCCGCTCTGGCAGAAGCGGCGCTGCGCGGCGACGGACTCCCGACGGCCCTGCTGTGGCGGCTAGAGACGCTAGGCC
>CAZYOX010000589.1:0-1733 GCA_964649285.1 uncultured Bryobacterales bacterium
CGCTTCCGGGCGGTGGGGCTTAATGTTCGCTGTGATGAGAACCAGTCGATTGGCAAGCGTTACGCTAAGCATGACGAAGTAGGCACGCCTTACTGTTTGACTGTCGATAACGAAACGATGTCAGCTGACACGGTGACCGTTCGTGACCGTGATACCTGTGAGCAGGTGCGGCTTAAGATCGACGAAGCGATTGCAGTCGTTAAGCAACGGGTAGGAGTGTAAGGCCAGTGAACGAGCCAAGACACCAAGGAAGTGGCAGCGGGGGGACAGGCGGAGGCAACCGCGGCGGCCGCGGGCGCAAGTCGCGTGGAGGCCGTGGTGGTAAAAGAGGTGGTCAAAACCGGCCAAAGCCTGAGGGCGCGCCTAATCCACAGCAAGGTGGTGGACAAAGTGCTGGCGGCAGCCCTACCAGTCACGGCGGCAAGAAGAAGAACAATCGCAACCGCAGGCGCCGCGGCAAGCGTGGCGACGGATCTTCTGATACTCCCGCCAAACCGATGGGCAAGGTCATTGAGTATATTGAGCCCAAACGCCACGGGGTTTTGTTCTTTGACACTCACGCCCAGGCGAAGAACAACTTGGAAAAGATTGCCGCCAAAGCGCAAGAAGTGGATATCCTAAATATTGTGATCAAAGCCGAAGGCCCCATGAACGATCCCGAAATCCTTGCTCACGGTCGCATGTTCGCAGGCGAGGCATGGCATCTTATTCATACCCGACGCCAGGAAGAGGGCTGGTATGATGGGCCTCAGCCGCGCCAAAGTGAGCCTAGCCAGTCACAGCCATCCGCTTGAATGGGATAAGAATACCAATGCGTTGGTCATTATTTCTATTGGCTGGTCTCGTTGGGTTAGAAGCTGCCTATCTGTGGATGGAGCTCAGCGGGCTTGGGTTTCCCGATGGATACCGAACCGATTTAGATAGATTCAGAGAACAAACCTATCCCATCTTCATTACTGTTTTTGCTTTACTGGCTTTGACCGGTGTATTCGCCGGTCGCCGCCCTAGTACCCGGCCTTGGCATTCTAAGTTTGTCGTCTTATTGCTCCTGATTTTGATCGGCAATGCGGTGTACGTTCTCGTCGACTTTTATGCCGTCAACAGCTTCGAACACGGCCAAGGTGGGTAAGGATGAAACTCACAGGTACATGTCGGGACGGAAACAATTCTTGCTTCTCAGATTGAAGGTAATGTAATTTGAGCACCGGTATTCAAGCTAACCGAAATTTCAACCAACTTTATTCCTACAATAAAATGTTGGAGGCCGCATGTTCGTAGAGAACATTAGAGACTATTTCAGTTTCCGAAAAGATCCTCTAACCTTTTTACACTCCGCTCAGCAGACCTACGGCGATCGTATGAGCTTAAAAGCTCCTGGAACGACCGTGCACGTCTTTTATACGCCCGCTGCCGCCCAACGTGTTCTATTAAAAAAACATCGTAGCTACGGTCGTTGCGATATGGTGATGGACCGCATAAAACCTTTAACGGGCAGGGAAGGCATCATCCAGTTACACGGAAAAAAGTGGAGTGGTCTTAGACAAAAGTATGTGGAGATGTTGAGTCCCGGAGCGCTCGAGCGACAGCAAGATCTCTTCGAAAGCAAAGCCAATCAGACCGTGGAAAACTTATTGGGTGAGGAAACGGTCGATATGCTTGAAGCGGTATCGGAATACGCTCTTGCCACGTCCCTCGTCCTATTTGCTGGCAGGGATGATCTTCAAACCAGAGAC
>CAZYOX010000590.1:0-1725 GCA_964649285.1 uncultured Bryobacterales bacterium
AATTCAGACTCTTTCACTCTATGCAGCTCCGCCTGGGTGCGTTTGATTTGACCCTCAAGCCACTCTAGGCGGATTTGTGTATTCTACATTACATCCATTGGTATCACCTCCTTTTCCGGAAGATAGTTGGTAGAGTCCGGCCGGCCGGCCGGATTACTAGCTATGCTTCTCAGCAGGGGAGAGGTGTCAATGGGAGCGCCAGCGGAATTGACTCCTGTCCACTGGTGAGACACCGTCGTTTGCATTCCGGCCAATGCAACAACAACGCCTCGAAGAGGCTTGAGGAGGCGTTGCAATTTCAACGGCTGGTCAAGCCGATACCACCCAAACTGTTCAGCTTGCCGTGCCCGGAAGCGTCAGCTGGAGGAAACGAGAAGCGTTCACCACCATCGGTACATACCGTCCACGTCCAAGCCTTGCGGGAGCGGACTGTCTGACCCTCGGTCAGTGAGTCCAGCGTTCAGACACCCTCTAGGGTTTACGTTCCACCACCATTACCGGAAGGGGTGACTTTGTTGCCCCGTTGTACCCCCGTGCGGGATAGCATGGTTTATGGGTAGTCGGTTAGCGAGCGGTTATTGGGAGCTAGGCTAATCAAAAGCGCCTGGAGCATTTGTGCGCCCACGCATAGTCGAATTCTCTTTTGTTCTCTATGAAATAGGGTAGTAGTCGGAGTTTTGCCCGCTAAGACGGCTGTCTTAGGGAGTGCTAGGACAGTTCAGCCCTCGTTAAGACGCCTCCGGTAAGACAAACTGCTTGGCGGGCGTGTAGTAGCCGGGTAGAGCAATGCGACGCCAGACCTGGGCGAAGAAATTAAACGGCGGCTCCATGAAATCAGCGGTGGTGAACCAGTAACTCGATCTTCCGCCTACATCCCCAGTCACTTTCATCAGGTTCTCCATCCGTCGCTCTGAATGGGCGATAACCATCAAATCCGGCTGGGGGTAGTCGCAAAACCACTTATCGTCGTAGCGCAAAGACTGGAAGTACTGCTTGTATTTGCCCATCTTGGTTTTCCAAGAATTGGGTTTATCCGAGTCTCCGGACATCGTGCCTCGATCAACTTCGATAAAAAACACCCGCCTGATGTCTCCATACTCCACTACCACCACGCCATCCGGCTCCATCGGCCAATTTATCAGACCTTTCTTGCTCATTTGGCGCACCAGATAGTCATCCATCCAGGTAACGACTTTGAGGTGGTTATCCCGAGCACCAACAATCGCTGATATACCAGCATCGCGAATACCCAGCGAGTGATAGTTAATCGTCTCTTCATTGATCTTCGCTGGGGGGCGGTAGGAAGGAATGGCCTGGCCGTGGCTTTTCCGATGCTTCTCCAAGTCTTTCCGTCCGCTCTCGGTCAGATAATTCATCCCCCAATAGGCCGGAGCCTTCCCCGGTATCCCGATGGGCTTCACCTTGACTAGACCCTGCTTCTTGAGAATCGTCAGGCACTTGCGGTTGACGTCGGTTTTGGCGCTGGACTCGGCCCGAATCACGCCTTTGTCGTTGGGCTGGTTCAAGAACAGCAGCTTGCACAGCTGCCAGCTCGTCAATCCCCCGAACATGCCCAGGTAGCCCATCGCTAGATAGGGGTCTGTCGCGTACTGGAGACTCTTGGCTCCGGCTACTTTCCCGCCCTTGAGTCTGGGATATCGATTGGTCTTCTGGGTCATCATCATTACCCTCCATTTTCTCACGTAGTAGGCGTTCAGACACCAC
>CAZYOX010000591.1:0-1719 GCA_964649285.1 uncultured Bryobacterales bacterium
ATGACGGCGATTCACGGTCCGGAGACGCCGGCGATGCTAGGGGCGTTTGATTTTTCGGGCATCGGCACGCTAGCCGATGTGGGCGGCGGCAACGGTTCGCTGTTGACGCCGCTCTTGCTGAAATACCCTGCAATGAAAGGCATTCTGTTCGACTTGGGTCATGTGATCGAACGGGCCAAGGCGAATTTGCAGACGGCGGGTCTCGGCGATCGTTGCCAAGTGCGCGAGGGCAACTTCTTCGAGGCCTTCCCGCCAGGCGCGGACGCGTACCTGATGCGCCATATCATCCACGACTGGACCGATCAGCAATCGATCCAGATTCTAAAGAACTGCCGGGCTGTTATCCCGTCGCATGGTCGTCTGTTCATCGTCGAGGCGGTGGTGCCGCAGGGGAACGAGCCGTCCCCGGCGAAAGAGATGGATATGGCGATGCTCATTTATCCCGGCGGCATGGAACGCACGGAAGATGAGTACCGGACGCTGTTCGCCGCATCCGGCTTCGAGCTGGCTGGCGTGACGCCGACGCCGTCAGCAGTGAGCGTTGTCGAAGGACGTCCCGTTTAGGCCTGGCTTGTCGGCGGTAATTGTCGTAATCTAACGCGCGTTAGCGTTTAGCTACGGGAGGGACCTATGTCTCGTATGGATCGCCGCTCGCTGCTGACTTCGATGATCGGCGCCGGCTCGCTGTTTGGCCTGGACGCCCTATTTACGGCCGAGCGCACAGACGCTGCGCAGATCGGCCCCAAGGACAATATCAAGGTCACCAAGATCGAGAGTTTCGTTCTCAAGAATACTTGGGTCTTCGTAAAGATTTCGACGGATGCCGGAATTACCGGTTGGGGAGAGATGCTCAAAGACGACGCCAAGGCCTGTGCGGCCGGCGCGTTAGAGGTGGGAGACTACCTGATTGGGCAGGATCCGTTACGGGTCGTTCACCACTGGCAGGCGATTCACCGCGGGGCCTTTTACCGCGGCGGTCCGATCAAGTCAGCGATCTCCAGCGGCATTGACCAGGCTTTGTGGGACATCAAAGGCAAAGCTTTCGGCGTGCCGGTCTATGAGTTGTTGGGCGGGCGGACTCGCGACCGCGCCCGCGTCTACGGCACCGTCAGCAAAGAGACTGGCGTCAATGCGATGAAGGTTGGGCCGCGCACAACGGGCGGACGTCAGCCGACGAAATATGTGGAGAACGCGCGGGATGTTCAGGCGGTTGCCGAGGCCTTCAAAGCGGTGCGCGAGCAACACGGCGACGGGGTCGACATCGGTATAGACTTTCATGGCGCCGTCCAGCCAGGAACAGCCAGTCTGCTCATCAAGGCCTTGGAGCCCTACAACCCCTGGTTCTACGAAGAGGTCGTGCAAGCTCTCAATGTGGACGTGATGGCCGATCTGGCCAAGAAGACCCACATCCCGTTCGCGACCGGGGAGCGCATCTTCCTCAAGTGGGGCTTCCGGGAGATTCTGGAGAAGGGCGCTGCTCAGATCTTGCAGCCGGACGTGAACTACGCCGGAGGCATCACCGAACTGCGTCTGATCGCCGGCATGGCGGAGGCTTACTACTACCCCATCGCGCCGCACAACCCAAATGGTCCTTGCTCCTTGGCGGCAAGTTTGCAGATTGCCGGATGCATCCCGAACTTCCTTGTGCAGGAACGAGGCGACCGCGAACACGAACTGTTGGCCAAGCCGTTGCCCGCGGTCAAGGACGGTTACCGGCCG
>CAZYOX010000592.1:0-1694 GCA_964649285.1 uncultured Bryobacterales bacterium
ATACGGGACCCAGTTTGGGCCGGGAGGCTGGCGCGGCAGATATTCAGGACACAAGAAAGGGAATAGAAAAGGCCGATGACCGTCAAACCCGAGAGTCGAGGGGAGGATAGAGCTCAGCGGGACAACACGGCCATCGACCAGATCGTGGCTCCAGTCCGTCAAAATTGGCCGGGCTCGGCCTGGACGAAGCTGGCAGCGAAAGGCTGATCACACGTTTAGTTAACTAGTGTATGAATCCTCTATCACACAATGGTAGCCCAAGCGGAGGGGGTTGTAACAGGAAAAATTTTACCCGGAGCCCAGCCAACCGGGTTGGGCGGCGTCGGGTCCGCCTAACGCAGGACGATTTCGGGTTTTAGCCCGCTATTTACCCGGATGTCGCTGAGGACCGACGTACGGGCAGGTTCCCCGTTGCGGACGACCGATCGCCGGGTCGCAAAGCGGAAACCGCCGACATCGACGAAGTCGGACTGGACCTCTTCCACTTGTGCCATGCTGCCGCCGGGAACATCGCCGACGTAGACTTGCTTGACGACATCATGGCTTTCACGATCGACGTAGAGGCGAAGCGGAGCGCCGCCGACATCGATGATCTCGATTACGTCGCACATCCGGCCCTCGACTTCCTCTTCGCGCCGGTAACGCACGAGTTCCTTGGGTGGAAGCTTTCCATAAAGCACGTGGTGCCGGTCCAACTCGGCGAGTTGCAAGCGGGCCGCATCGCTGGGAAGATCCCGGCGTTTGCCGGCGAGCTTCTGCCAGGCCGCGACGCCGTCGAAGTAAAATTGCGTAAGTCCTTGCGGCGTTTCGAGTTCCTGACGAATCAGGTCGGGGAGTATAACGACTACAGAGCCGCGGAGCTCGATTTGGCTCTTGTCGGCGGGGAGTGTGGTGACGACGTCGTAGGAGTAATCGACCAGGCGGCCCGCTTCATTGGCCCCTCCCGCTCGTTGGCGTGCGGCGAGGTAGATGCTCCAGGCGTCGGGTTCGGCCGCCAGTCCGAGATCGGCGGCCGCCAGCATCACGACTGCTAGCCCAAGGAGCAAATACCGCATGCGGTCTAGTATGAGGCCGCTTGCGTAGGGTGCACTCAGTGGGGCGCCCTAATTCGGTCGTCGATTTTTCCGATTTCTGGGTTACGTTGCGAAGTTGGACGAGTCGTACGATAATCTAGACGGAGTTTGACCACCTCGACGAAATCAACTGCAGCGGACCGCCAGGGAGCACGTGGTGAAGCGTAACGGAACGGATGATACTCTGCGATGTTCCTTCTGTCACAAGGATCAAGAGATCGTAGGCAAGCTGATCTCTACGCCCGGTGACTACCCCAAGTCGTATATCTGTGACGAGTGCGTTGCGGTATGCAACTCGATTCTCGAAGACGACCGGGCCGAGACGACGGGCCCGTCGCTGTTCAACCTTCCCAAGCCGCAAGAACTGAAAGAGAAGCTGGACCAGTACGTAATTGGTCAAGACGCGGCGAAGAAGAAGCTCGCCGTAGCGGTCTATAACCATTACAAACGAGTCCTGCTCTCGAAGCAATCCACGCCCGGCACGCAGGATGTCGAGTTGCAGAAGTCCAATATCCTGCTGATCGGTCCGACCGGCACGGGCAAGACGCTGCTGGCGCAGACGCTGGCGAAGATACTGGACGTACCGTTTGCCATTGCCGACGCGACGACGCTGACCGAGGA
>CAZYOX010000593.1:0-1683 GCA_964649285.1 uncultured Bryobacterales bacterium
ACATCGCCATGAAGCGCAAGCTTCAGGTCGGCGACAAGATGGCCGGCCGCCACGGCAACAAGGGCGTTATCGCCCGTGTTCTGCCCGAAGAAGATATGCCCTATCTGCCGGACGGCCGTCCGGTCGAGATCGCTCTGAATCCGCTCGGCGTTCCTAGTCGTATGAACGTCGGCCAGATTCTCGAAACCCACCTTGGGTGGGCCGGCGAAGCCCTGGGCGTCAAGTTCGCTTCTCCCGTCTTTGAGGGACCGGGCGAAAGCGTCATCAAAGAACAGCTGGTGAAGGCGGGTCTGCCTCCTTCAGGCAAAATCCAGCTTCGCGACGGTTTGAGCGGACAGCCGTTCGAACAGGAAACGACGGTCGGCATCATCTACATGTTGAAGCTGAGCCACTTGGTCGACGACAAGATTCACGCTCGCTCGATCGGACCGTACTCCCTGATCACCCAGCAGCCGCTGGGCGGTAAGGCTCAGTTCGGCGGTCAGCGTTTCGGCGAAATGGAAGTGTGGGCGCTGGAAGCTTACGGCGCCGCGCACATCTTGCAAGAACTGTTGACGGCGAAGTCCGACGACGTTTACGGTCGCGCCAAGATTTATGAATCCATCGTTAAAGGCGAAGCCGCGATGGAGCCCGGCGTGCCCGAGTCCTTTAGCGTTTTGATCCGCGAACTCCAGTCCTTGTGTCTGGATGTCGAGCTGATCAAGTCGCAGCAGGACGTAATAGAGACGGCGTTAGCTGCCGACTAAACGACCCGAAGGGGGCGCGGAGCGCGTCCCCAAAGCGGGCCTTGCGGGGAAGCGATCGGGGTAATGCCCGCACCGAGCGAAAGCGCTTCTCTGGCGATTGACGGAAATTTGGAGGTCGCCCCTTGTTTCGACGTTCCAGCCCTTACGACCACGTTAGTATTGCAGCGGACTTTGATTCGATTCGTATTGGACTTGCTTCACCGGAGAAGATCCGGAGCTGGTCCCATGGCGAGGTAAAAAAGCCCGAGACGATTAACTACCGCACCTTCAAACCGGAACGCGATGGACTTTTCTGCGGCGCCATCTTCGGTCCGGTGAACGACTGGGAATGTTCATGCGGCAAGTACAAGCGCATGAAGTACCGCGGCGTGGTCTGCGAGAAGTGCGGTGAAGAGATCACTCTAAGCCGTGTACGCCGCGAGCGCATGGGCCACATTGAGTTGGCTTCGCCTTGTTCGCACGTGTGGTTCTTCAAGGGACTGCCTAGCCGCATCGGACAGTTGCTCGACACCACGCTGCGCGATCTGGAGCGTGTGCTCTACTACGAAGCGCACATTGTCGTCGAAGCCGCCGACGGCGTGGGCGTAAGCGCCGGCGAGATTATCGCCGATGACCGTAAGCGCGAGCTGGAGCTGCAGCACCCCGGCGACTTTGTCGCACTGATGGGCGCCGAGGGCGTTAAGGAGCTGCTCAAGCGCACCGACCTAGAAACGATGGCCGTCGAACTGCGCGATTCCATGCGCAACGAGACGTCGCTGCAGAAAAAGCTGAAGTTCGCCCGCCGCCTCAAGGTGGTGGAATCCTTCCGCAAGTCCGGCAATCGCCCTGAGTGGATGATTCTGGACGTTCTGCCCGTTCTGCCGCCGGAATTGCGTCCGCTCGTTCCGCTGGATGGCGGCCGTTTCGCGACGTCCGATTTGAACGATCTGTATCGTCG
>CAZYOX010000594.1:0-1682 GCA_964649285.1 uncultured Bryobacterales bacterium
CTGTCGCCTCGTCCAAGCCCGCAGCCCGCGGACGCACGGTGGTCGGTGATATTCGCCGCCTGCCGTTCTCCAACGACGCGTTTGATCTCGCTGTCTGCTCATTCGCGCTGAGCTACGTCTCCGACGTCGACGCCGCTTTCTCGGAGTTCTCACGCGTCGCGCGTCGCATCGTTGTCAGCGATTTGCATCCAGCCGCGTCGCAGGCGGGTTGGAAGCGCGGCTTCGATGTCGGCGGCGAATCATTCGACCTTGCTTACTTTAACCGCGACAAGGACGTCGTTCTCGCCGCAGCCCGCAGCACAGGCTTGAGGCTTCTCAAGAGCCTCGACGCTTGCTTTGGCGAACCCGAAAGGACCTTGTTTCGCGCGGCCCATCGGGAAACCGCCTTCGAAAAACTGCGGGCGATCCCGGCCGTGTGGGTGACCGAATGGGAGCGCGGATGATTCTCGCCGGCGCCAGAATTGCGCTAGACGCGCAGCGCTCGTGCCGCGCTGATCTAGCGGTGCAAAACGGGCGCTTGTCCTTAGACCCAACCTCCGATCTGGGTCCGGTGGTGGACCTTTCCGGCTGCCTTCTACTGCCGGGATTGATCAACGCCCACGACCACCTGGAGTTCAATCTATTTCCGCGACTAGGCGTCGGCTCCTACGCAAACGCCAAATCCTGGGCGGAAGACGTCTATCGACCCGCCGAAGACCCCGTCAGAAAGCACCTCGCAGTTCCGAAGCGCGTACGTCTGTTCTGGGGAGGCATCAAGAACCTGCTTAGCGGCGTCACGACGGTAGCTAATCACAATCCCTACGAGCCCACTTTCGACGATGAGTTCCCGGTTCGTGTGTTGAAGCGGTTCGGCTGGGCGCACTCACTCGATTTCGAGTCGGAAATTGCGGACCGCTTCCGGGCAACCCCCGATAACTGGCCCTTCATCTTGCATGCCGCCGAAGGGACCGACGGCAAATCGAAGCAAGAAATCCAACGCTTGGACGAAATGGGCGTCTTGACGGACCATACCGTTCTCGTCCATGGCGTAGGCATCGATCGAGCGGGGCTCGACCTACTTCGCGAACGAGGAACATCGCTCGTTTGGTGCCCCACTTCTAACTTGTCGCTGTTGGGACGCACCCTCGACGTTGCTGCGCTTCAAGCCGGAATCGACATTGCCATCGGAACGGATTCGGCGATTTCAGCTCAAAGCAGCCTCGTCGAAGAAGTCCAAGCCGCGCGGAGCATCGCCGGACTCACCGCCAACGAGGCGTACGAGATGGTCACAAGCCGGCCAAGCCGCCTGCTGCGGTTGGAACCCGGGCAAGGCTCGCTGCTGGAAGGCGGCCCCGCCGACCTCGTCGCTGTCGAAGATCGACGCCAACCCCCCGCCGAAGCCCTAGCGGAATTGGCTCCGCGACTGGCTCTAGTCGGGGGGCGGTTTCATTTGGTGAGCGAAGACTTGCGTGAGCGCGTGGAATCCGCAAACGGAGAAGACCTCCACGGCTTCCAGGTCGACGGAGTCCGTTGGTTCACGGACCTGGATGTTCCCCGCCTCTACGACGCCGCGGTCGCAGCCCTCGGCGATACGCCTCTACTCGCGGGACGGAGGGTTTCCGTTTGAGCCTCCAACATCTCCCCATCCTTGTATTGAACCCATATGGCAGATGCAATTGCCGCTGCGCCATGTGCGATATCTG
>CAZYOX010000595.1:0-1679 GCA_964649285.1 uncultured Bryobacterales bacterium
CACCTCCGTCAGGGCGTCGATCGGGATGGTCGCCTGCATGCCCGCGAGACGGACAAGCCCATGGCTGGCCTGCTTGCCGATCTCAAGGGACGCGGCTTGCTCGACGAAACGCTCGTCGTCTGGCACTCCGAGTTCGGGCGCATGCCCATCTCGCAGCGCGGCTTCGGACGCGATCACAACCCCGGAGCCATGACCCTATGGATGGCCGGCGGCGGCGTGCCAGGCGGCCAGTCCATCGGCGCCACGGATGAGTTCGGCTACCAGGCCGCGGAACAAGTGCTCACCTACCACGACATCCATGCGACGATCCTGCATCAACTGGGCTTGGATCATAAGCGCCTTACCTACGCTTTCAACGGTCGCAACATGCGGCTCACCGACGTGGCCGGGGAACTTATTCCGCAAATCACAGGCTAGCTTCCGGGCAAGCCCTCGCTGAACGCTGCCGCTAATCTGGTCGCAAAATAAAATTCGCGATTTATTTTCGATCTCGTCAGTTCGGACGGACTTTGAGTTATTATATGGGCGGTCGCCGACATATATTCGTCTCCGTTGTGAATTCGAGAGCCTGTCGGGAGCCCAGATAGATCGCGCTCGTCCCATCCATGGACAGCGACTTCCTAGTCGTCGAACTTAGAAGTAGCGCTGGAAGCAAGGTTCCAGCATCCCAAAAGCATTTATATACTTCCGGCGTGTGAGTCCGGACGAACGACGGAATGAAACGACGTTCGCGCCGTGTCTCCGCGTCAGAACAGCTATGTCGGTCAATGTTCTAACCGGCAACGGGTAGATGCTGGGAAATATACGTCCGAAGTGTCGGGGTTTATAACAGAACGCCGAGAATTAATAGCGGGCCTATTTGTTTTACACGGTGACCCGTGATGAGAGGGGATGTGCGGTTCATTAGGTCGCTGGAGTGGCATGAGTGGGTCGTTCTACTGACCGCCTTGCTGATGTTGCTCGCCTACGCCCCCGCGCCGGGAAAATCTGAGGCCGCGGAATTTCCGCTGGAATATATTCTGGGGCCGGGCGACGAAATTAGGGTATCGGTCGTCGATCTGGAAGAGGTAGGTCAGCACCCAATTCGGATTGATCTGCGGGGAGCCATCGACCTGCCGATTGCCGGGCGTCTTGATGCCTCCGGCTTGACCGCCGAGCAGCTTGAAGGCCAGATCGCCGAGCGACTCTCCAGTTATTTGCAGCATCCAGACGTGACGGTGGCCATCACGGAGATGAACGGCCAGCCTGTGACGGTGTTGGGATCGGTCGCTAGACCGGGCGTCCAGCAGGTCGAGGGGCGCAAGACTCTGATGGAAGTTGTGTCGCAAGCGGGCGGACTTAGTCCGGATGCAGGCTACGCGATACGCATCGCACGTCTCAAGGAACGTGGAGCGATTCCCCTTGAGAACGTGAAGGAAGACGAAACCGGCCAATTTTGGATTGCCGAAGTGAACGTCACAGAGATGCTAGCCGGCGAGGCGCCGTCTCAGAATATCCCGGTTAAGGCCGACGATGTCATTACGGTGGCTAAGGGCCGTCTTGTTTACGTATTGGGAGCGGTGAACAAGACTGGCGGGTTTCTGCTCGGCGAGCGGCAGCAGGTCACTGTTCTCGAAGCGCTCTCCATGGCGGAAGGGCTTGGCAAGTATGCGCAATCGAGCGAAGTAAAGATTCTCCGG
>CAZYOX010000596.1:0-1675 GCA_964649285.1 uncultured Bryobacterales bacterium
CCGTTCAGCGGCTGGAAAGAGAGTTTCTTCGGCGACCTGCACGCCCAGGGCCGCCACGGCGTAGAGTTCTACACCCAAACAAAGGTTGTCGTCGAACGCTGGCCGAAAGCCTGGAGCAGAAAATTTTAGGGCTCTGCAATTGTAACTGGAGGAAGGATCACTGTTGCCTCTCAAGCAGCCGGCTAACCTGCTCGACGCCCTTCTCCCAAAGCGGCCGCTCCCGCCATTCCTGTAGCGTGACGAGCTTCGATCGTTCTAAATCGCGATAGAAGTCCAGTTCCAGTCGCTCGGCGAATTCATTACTTTGAGCCAGCACATTCACCTCATCATTTAGCCCGAAGGAGCGCGGGTCGAGGTTTGTAGTGCCTATTACGGACCAAACGCCGTCAACCACCATGGTTTTCACATGGATCATCGTGGGCTGATATTCATAAATTCTGACGCCGCTTTCTATCAACTCCCCGTAGAGTCGACGGCTCGCGCGGGTCGTCAAGGTTTGATCCGATTGCGTTCCTGGCGTAATCACTTCGACGCGCACGCCGCGCCTAACCGCATCCGCAAGCGCCCCTTGGATGCTGTGGTCCGGGAGAAAGTAGGGATTGGTGATCAGGATAACCTCTCTCGCCGCTGCAATCGTCATCTGGATCGCGGTGCGAACACGCGTGGAGCCGCCGGCCGAGGGAGTGCCAAACACTACGAGACAGGCGTAGCCGTCCTCAGCCGGACGCGCCTGAAATAGGTGGGGCGCAGATAGCACCTCTCCTTCGGTTTCCAGCCAGTTCTCAGCGAAAACCGATTGCAGCCCGTCGACGGCATCGCCGGTCAGTTTGAAGAAGGTGTCGCGCCATGGCGGTTTGGAGTCCGTCTGTTGGTACCAAAAGTCCGCGACCCCGGCGCCGCCCGTGAAGCCGATGTTGCCGTCAATAATCAGAAGTTCGCGGTGCGTGCGATTATTCAGGCGATCCCACGTGTACCACTTAGCCGGGTGATACCAGGCAACTCGACCGCCGGCTTCCGTAAGGGGATTAAAGAATGCTTCGCTGCTCTCCATGCCTCCGATCGAGTCAATCGTAAAGCGCACTTCCACTCCGTCTCGCGCCCGTTCGGCGGCCACATCGCGGTACCGCGCGGAGATGCCGTCGTTCGCAAAGATGTACGCTTCAAGACTTATGCTTTCTTGCGCCTCGGCGATCGCCTCTAGCCCCTCTTCGTAGAAGACTTTGCCGTTCGTTAACGTCTCAATCCGCGTCGACGTGAATAGCCTTGAGCCAGTGGCGTTCTGGATGGCCTTAAGCAACTGCGGGTCGTTGGCAGCGGGCACTGCGGTGCGACTCACTTCGTAGTCCAAATAGGGTCGGAACAACGACAACAAGAGCGTCCCAGTGGTGAAGAGGAGAGCTAGGGCCGCAGGAAACCAAAACCACGCGGAGAGCAATACGCGCCTTAGACCAGAGCGGGATTGGGCGTGCATTGACAGAACTCACACGAAGATGGCTCGGCTGCGGGCCAGCGGCCGAGCCCGCGCCGTCATGACCGAGCTACAGGTTTCTCCGTCTTCTGGTAATCCGCGGCCGATTCGGACGCTGACCTCACGTACTCGGCTCCAGTCTCCTCCAGAATGCTTTTCGCTTTCGACGTCGAGTCCGAATCGTCGCTGTGAACCGACAAGAGGATG
>CAZYOX010000597.1:0-1665 GCA_964649285.1 uncultured Bryobacterales bacterium
AGTGTGGGGCTTCCGATTGCAGAGGGTGTCTCCGAACGAGATGCGCTTCGCTTCGAGGCAGATTACGATGTGTCACTACCTCCTGATTTCAGAGCGTACGTACGTGCGGCCAATGGCATGATACAGATTGGTGGATCTGATTACGACCCTAATGGATTTGGCTTCTGGCCCCTCCAAGATATTAGACCGCTGGCCGACGAATGTCGCGACAGTAAAGTCGTAGTTCCGCAAGTACATGGCTCTGACCGATACTTCGTTTTTGCCGACTACATGCAATGGTCGTGGGCCTATGCAATTAACTTGAATGGGACTCGTGAGGATGTCATTAAAGTGGGGTTCGAGGTGCCCGTGCCGATGGCGTCAACGTTTGCGGAGTTCGTTGATTTGTACCTTGACGATTCGCCCAGACTGTATTCCAAACCTTAGTGCTGCGTGGGACAGTCGGGAGAGGCCAAGGTGACAGGCAGGAAACTGTTCGTGGAGCGGCGACAACGTGTTGCGACAAGGGCGCGCGGTCGCGGAGGGAGGCCCGCATCACGCCACTCCGTGGGGGCACCATAAGCTCGACATCTTCCTCACGAGCACGACCACCGCTTCGACATCCCGACGCTGCGTGAGAAAAGCGAGTTCGGGTTGCTGTTTAAATGATCAACAGAAGCCGGTACAGGTTATAGACTTGATGAGGCAGCGCAGGGCACCTCGCTTCCTGGTGGGTTAGGCGCAGCGGTCGAGCTTACCGCGCCGAGCATGGGCCCGGTGCGCAGCACTACCGGTAGGATCAACTCAACCGGCTCAGCATCGCCTCCGAAGGAGTCGTACCGAACGGATCGGCGCCGAACTTCACTTGTTCGGGTTCGGCCGCTTGGTGCCAGACGTATCACTATGACCGCTACGGCAACCGCGGCATGCAAGGCACGACGCCGACGCCGGTCCTTGCGCCGTTCTGCGCATCATCGTCAGGGCCAGGGTGCAATAGTTCGACGACGATGCTGACGCCCGCGTACACACACGAGTAACCGGCTCAACAGCACTTGGGGGGACTACGACCTGGCAGGCAACGTGCTGGCGTTCAAAGACCCGATCGGCTCGGGGACGCGCGACTGGTCGGCGGCCTACGACGCAGAGAACAAGCAGACGTTCTTTTGCGGCGGCACGACGGCAACGTGCAATTCCGGCAACGCCAACGCGCAGTACATCTACGACGGTGAGGGCAACCGGGTGCAGGTCCTGACCTCGGGCGTGACGACGAACTACGTCTATGATGCCTTCGGGCGGCTGGCGGCCGAGTACACAACGGCGACACCAACGGTCGCGACGGGCAGCTACTGGCGGACGACAGATCATCTGGGCTCGACGCGGTTGGTGACGACGGGCGCCGGCGTCGTCTGGGACCGGCGCGACCTGTTCCCCTTCGGCGAGCAGATCGCCAACACCTACAGCAGCCGCAGCAGCGCTGGGAATTACAACAACTCGAGTCCCGCTTCACGGCATTTGTTTACGGGCAAAGAACGGGACGGGGAGAGTGGGCTAGACTACTTCATCGCTCGCTACTACTCCGGGCCGCTGGGACGGTTCACATCGGCGGATGCTCCATTCGTGGATCAATATGAAAGTGATCCACAGAGTTGGAACTTGTCGACATACACTCAGAACAGCCCGCTGCGA
>CAZYOX010000598.1:0-236 GCA_964649285.1 uncultured Bryobacterales bacterium
ATCGCGCGCTGGCGGTCCACGCTTTCCCCGCCCGCGCCGTTGGCCACGGCTTGCTCGAAGGCGCGGAGAACGCCCGGGAGATCGTTGAGACAACGCTGCGTCATGGCCAGGTGCAGGTAGCCCAGCTTCATCTTCGGATTCTCGGCGACGACCTTCCTGGCGATCGGCAGCGCCTCCTTGCACTTCCCGCGCTCGCAGAGATCGTTGATCGTGTGAAGCGTCTGGTCGACGCCGAT
>CAZYOX010000598.1:246-1647 GCA_964649285.1 uncultured Bryobacterales bacterium
CGCGGTGGACGCACCGCCGAGTCAGACGCGGCCCGTCTGGTCGACGCCGATGAGGGTCTTCGGGTCGTCGTCCGGGCCGTACGACGTCTTCTTCACGTCGTCCGACCCGGTCAGGTACCCGAGGCTCCGGAGCTTCGCCGCCTCCTCCGACCCGATGAGGCCGCGTTCGGTCGGCGCCGAGGGCAGCTCGAGGAAGCGCTTCCGCAGCCGGCGGAGCGCGTCCGGGGGCTCCGCCCCGGCGGAGATGAGGTTGTTTTCCTCGCCGGGATCCGTCGGGAGCCGGTAGAGCTCGGGGATCGGGAGATCGATGTACTTGTTCCCGCCGGAGGAGAGCCCGCGCAGCGGCGCCCAGCCCCGGTTGAACGCCGCCGACAGCGCCTCGAAGTAGCTGCCGGCCTCGGCTTCCCTGCGATCGGCGGCGAGCAGCGACTGTCCCGTGAGCTCGCTCGACGACGCCACGCCGACCGCGTCGAGAATCGTGGGAAGGATGTCGATGTGCCGGGCGGGCACGTCGTCGCGTCCGGGAGGGACGAGGCCCGGGCACCATGCGAAGAGCGGGACGTGAAGGGTCGCCTCGTAGCAGAAGAGACCGTGCGTCAGCTCTCCGTGGGAACCGCGGGCCTCGCCGTGGTCGGCCGTCACGATGACGAGCGGCGTCGGCTGGACGGTGCGGACCTCGTCCAGCAGCTTCGCGAGCGACGCGTCCGTGTAGGCGACTTCACCGAGGTAGAAATCGTCCGGGAAGCGCTCCTGGTAGGCCTGCGGCGGCGCGTAGGGGGCGTGCGGATCGTAGACGTGCACCCACAGGAAGCGGGGCTTGCCGGCCTGCCCCCGATACCACTCGAGGGCCGCCTTCACGACGTCTTCGGCCGCCGCCTGCTGAATCTCGAACTCGAACTGCTCGTCGAGATGCCGGTACAGCTCGTCGTAGACGTCGAAGTCGTGGCCGAGCCCGTAGCGGGAGTCCAGCACGTAGGCGCCGACGAAGGCGCCGGTCGCGTAGCCCTTCGTCCGAAGCCGCGTCGCCGCCGTGGGGATCTTCGGCGACAGACGGAACCCGGCGTTCTCACGCACGCCGTGCTGGTAGGGAAGCATCCCCGTCAGGATGTTGGTGTGAGACGGGAGCGTGATGACGTTGTGCGCGTGCGCGTTCGTGAAGACCCGGCCCTCACCCGCATAGCGGTCCAGATTCGGAGTCGTCCCGCGCGTGTTCCCGTCGAAGCCGACGGCGTCGGCGCGGAGCGTGTCGATCGTGACGATGACGACGTCGCGCGGGACCCGGGAGGCCGCGGCCGCTGGGGCCGCGGGGGCCGGTTTCGCCTCGGGGTTCCTTCGGCACGCGGCCGGGGCCAGCGCCAGCACGACCGCGAGCACTCCGGAAGCCGTCATCCGCCGTCGAGT
>CAZYOX010000599.1:0-1630 GCA_964649285.1 uncultured Bryobacterales bacterium
CGACTAGGGCCGGATGATCGAGCCGTCGCGGCGGCGCGTCGTGCCCCACGAGTAGTCGAACGGCGTGTCATAGCGCGAGTCGACATCGTACTTCGCAGCCAACGTTTCGTCGATCTCGATGCCCCAGCCTGGCGCTTCGTTGGGATAAAAGAAGCCGTTCTCCAGACGCGGGCACCCCTGAAACACCTCGTGTACTGTGTCCGGCCACTGCTGGGCTTCTTGTATGCCGAAGGCATAGCTGGAGACATCGAGCGCAATATTGGCCAAATGGCCGACCGGCGAAGTGTCTCCCGGGCCATGCCAGGCCGTGCGCACACCGAAGAATTCGCTTAGCGCCGCGAGCTTACGCGCCGGCGTCAAGCCGCCGATCTGCGAAATGTGCACGCGGATGAAGTCAATCAACCGATCGGAGATCAGTCCCACGAACTCGTGCGGCGAGTTAAACAACTCGCCCATGGCGATGGACGTGGTGCATTGGTTGCGGATGTGCCGGAAGTAGCCGATCTGCTCGGGTGAAACCGGGTCTTCCAGGAAAAACGGCCGGTATTCCTCCAGACGTTTACACAACCACATTGCCTGGTCGTTGGAAATGCGTTCGTGCGTGTCGTGCAGCAGTTCTATCTCTTCGCCGAGATTCTTGCGCAGATACTCGAACATCTTCGGCACCGACAACAAGTACGGCGTCGGCTCGTACATCCGCTCATTATGTGGACCGCCTGACGGCGCACCCAAGAAGCCGCCGCCTCGCCCTTCATTACGCGCGCCGTAGTTGGCGTTGCCCTCGATCGCCATTTGGATGCGTACGTGGCGCACGCCCTGTTCGATGTATCCCTGCACGGACTCCAGCAACGACTCCAGGCTGTCGCCCGAGGCGTGACGATAGACGTCGGCCGCTTGCCGCACTTTGCCGCCCAACAGTGCGTAGACCGGCATGTTGGCGCGTTTGCCCTTGATGTCCCACAACGCCTGGTCGACCCCGCTCATCGCGTTGTAGAGCACCGGACCGTTCCGCCAGTAAGAACTGACGTACATCGTTTGCCAGATGTCTTCGATCTGATCCGGGTCCTTGCCGGTCAGAAACGGCGCCAAGAACTCGTCGACGGCGGTCACCACCGCCTTGGCCCGCTGGGTAAATGTGGCGCAGCCCCAACCGTAGATGCCCGCCTCGTTTGTCTCGACTTTGACGACCACCGTACGCGGCAGCCCTGGCGGCGCCGTCAGCACGGCCTTAACGTTCGTAATGCGGATCGGCGGCAGTCCGCGGCGCGCTTGCGCTTCCTGCGGGGTCGGCGCGGCGCGCAGCGAGGGAGCAAACAGACTGCTCAAGCTCGCGGCTCCGGCAGTCAACGATGTAAGAGCGTCTCGGCGGTTCATGGCGGGTCCTCCAGCGGCTAGCGAATCATCTTAACCTCTCCGGGCCCGGGGGCAAGCGGTCCTGGACCAGACAGCTAAGTCGAACCCCTATTGGCGCCTATTCTGCGGCTTTGCCTACTATGGACTTACGGGGAGATCATTTGCGAGTACTCATCTCAGGCGGGGCCGGCTTTGTAGCTTCTCACTTGGCGGATCGCTGGATCGGCGATGGTCATCAGGTGATCGTCGTCGACAATCTGATCACAGGCCGCCGCGC
>CAZYOX010000600.1:0-1626 GCA_964649285.1 uncultured Bryobacterales bacterium
AGGACCTTTCCGATCCTCGAGGCCATGAGCCAACGAAGCAGTACATAAAGAAGAATCATGACTGGCAGGGCAAAATAGTAGAATGCGATGTCTCCCTGAAGACTCAACTCACCCAGCGCACCGAACGTTAGACTGATTCGTGGCACGAACAGACCGTTCCAGCCGCCGGTGATCTGAGACTGGCTCACGGCAAGCTGCTCCGTGATGATGGATAGAGCGAGGGTCAAAATGACGAAGTAGGCGCCACGAACACCGGCACTGAAAAGAAAGAGGCCCGTGGCCACCGCCAGTCCGCCGCCGAGGATCACGCAAAGTGCAAAACCGACGTAGGCCGGATTTATAAATTCCGCTCCCCATCCCCACTGCAGCGATAGGCCAATGGCATATCCGCCGATGGCGAAGAAGGCGGCTTGCCCGAAACTGACGATCCCGACGAAGCCCCAGATCAGGCCGAGCGACATCGCCAGGACGCCAAACATCATGTACTGCGGCAGGATGTAGACGAGATAGCCGGGAGCGATCAACGGAACCAAGGCCAGTGCCGCGAAGACGAGCGTGGCGACACGACTTTCGATGCCGACGCGATCGCCCAGACGCCGCGGCGGATCAGCTACTTGTTGGGACCCAGTCAGCATTGTCACTTGAACACTCCTTGCGGGCGAAATCGGACGATGATTGCGGCAACGACAAACACGGCGGTCTGCGCGAAGGTTTGGCTCGTGAAGATCGCGAACAGGGTCTCCGACCCACCGATGAAAAAGCTGCCGACCAGTGTTCCAGCCAACAGCTGCCCGATTCCACCGACGATAACGACGAAGAAGGAGCGAACCAGATAGACGTTGCCGATATAAGGATCGATGCTCATCAGTGGACTTAGGATCGCGCCCGCAATGCCGGCGAGGAATGCCCCTGCGGTGAACACGCCTTTGTACATCAGCGCCGTATTCAGCCCCATCAGCTCCGCCATTTCCTGGTTCTGAATCATCGCCCGAATCCTGAGACCAATGGCGGTTCGGTAAAACAACAGCGCCGTTACACCGATCAGGAGCAGGGAAAAGAGCGCAATGGCGGTGCGGTATATGGGGAAGACCACACCTCCCAAGTGCACAGCCCCGGGTAGGGGATTCGTTACGCCCAGCAGCTCTGTCCCATAAACGAGCTTTATCAATTCCGATGTGAGAAGGAAAAAGCCCCACGTTAAGAGCATTGTCTCGAAGGGCTTGTCATAGAAATGTCGGATGACAGCATGCTCGAATGCCAAGCCGACGATCGCTACGCCAATACCGGAGAGCAGGACGGCGATGACAAACGGTATGCCACTCACCGTGGCGGACCAGAATAGGTAAGCGCCGAGCGTAAGCATGGCACCGTGTCCGAGATTGATGACGCCGACAAGGCCATAAATCACGGCCAGACCGAATGCCGCCAAAGCCAAAACCAGCGTGATCAACGTTGCGTCGACGGCTATGTTGAGGACGGTACTCATCCGATGCTTCGTCCTATTCTATGTTGCGCGAGCGGAGCGCCGCTTGGTAGAGCGCCCCGGGCCGCTGCTTGACCGCTCGGCACCTCAAGAGAGCAGCGGCAGAGTTGTGGGAACTTACAGCGGAAGGTCGCAACGTGCGT
>CAZYOX010000601.1:0-1617 GCA_964649285.1 uncultured Bryobacterales bacterium
CGGCACTTCCTCGCAGCCTCGTACCAGCCGCCCGCCCTCGAACGGGTCGCGGTGATCGTGCCCGTGCTGGGCAGGCCGCATCACGCGGAGCCGTTCATGCGGTCGCTCACGTCTACGACCTCGCTCGCGACCGCATACGCCATCGCGACCGAAGGTGACGACGAGACGATCAAGGCGTGGGAGGCGCAGGGCGCCGAGGTCCTCACCATCGACGAGCCCGGCACGTTCTCCCGCAAGGTGAACCACGGGTACCGGCACACGACGGAGCCGTGGATGTTCTTCGTCGGCTCGGACGTGCTGTTCCGGGACGGCTGGTACAACCGTGCGCTGCGCGCAGCGGGCGACAGGTTCCATCTCGTCGCCGTGAACGACCTCGGACACCGGGGCGTGATGCTCGGCAAGCACGCCACACATCCGCTGATGCGGCGCTCCTGGGTCGACGAGCACGGCGCATCCTGGGACGGGCCCGGAACCATCGCACACGAGGGCTACCGGCACTGGTGGGTCGACAGCGAATGGTCACGGGTCGCCATGCAGGCCGGGGCGATGATCGGCGCCCCCGACGCCGTCGTCGAGCACCTCCACTGGCAGTTCGGCAAGTCCGAGCTCGACGACACGTACCGCAAAGGGTCGCTGTCCAACGACCGCGATCAGCGTCTCTGGGAACGCCGCGTCAAGGAGTTCGCATGAACGTCGCTACCAGTGGACCCGTCGGCAACTGGCAGTGGCACTACGACCGGCAGGAGCGACGGCCGTTCGGGTTCAGCGAGTCGGCAGCGTTCCGGATCGGCGCCGAATGGCTGCGGGGCTGCGAGACCGTCGCCGATTGGGGATGTGGCGGCGGGCTGCTACGCGAGCACGTCACCCCCGGCCGGTACATCGGGATCGACGGATCGAAGACATGGGCGGTCGATGTGGTCGCGGATCTCATCAAGTACCGCGAGCCGAGCGACGGCCTGTTCATGCGCAACGTGCTCGAACACAACTACGCCTGGGACCGGATCCTGCGGAACGCCGTCTCAGCGTTCCGTCAGCGCATGGTCCTCGCGCTGTTCACGCCGTGGCACGACGGCCAGGAGTCGTCCTGCGAACTCCGGTTCGAAGAGGAGTACGGCGTGCCGACGTTGGCGTTCCGTCGCGACGCGATCGAGCGTCACCTCGACGGCCTGCGCTTCGATCTGCTGGAGCTCGACTCAGGCTCCTTCTACAAGGCCGACCACGTGTACCTGATCGAGAAGCCATGAGAGTCGCAGTCACCGGCGGCGCCGGGTTCATCGGCTCCGCAGTGTGCGCCGAACTCCGAGCTCGCGGCCATCAGCCTGAGCCGCTCGACCTGCCCGACTTCGACGTGCGTCAACCGTTCACCGTCGACGCCGACGCGGTGGTCCACGTGGCCGGGGTGCTTGGCACGCACGAGCTGTTCGACTCGCCGCTCGACGCGGTCGACGTGAACGTGCGCGGCACGGTCAACGTGCTCACCGCCTGCCATCAGGCCGGCGCCCGGTACGTGGGGATCACGATGCCCCGGTCCGGCTGGGTGAACGTGTACAACTCGACGAAGTTCTGCGCCGACCGGCTCTCATCTGCCTGGCACCGCCACCGTGGCCTGCCGGTGTC
>CAZYOX010000602.1:0-1602 GCA_964649285.1 uncultured Bryobacterales bacterium
TTTGTCCGTCAAAATTTCGGGCAAATATCGGATCATCGAACCATCCGATCCTGTGATGCACGGAGACAGCGGCGTGGATCGGGAAATCTTCTTCTGCTTGATTTCCGCTTATCTCAGGCGGCTAATTGAGCAAGAGCTGGGATACTCACTACTCTAACAAAATGCGAGCCGCCGGACTCGGTTAACTTCCGGCATTCTCTTTTTTGGTGACAATACAATAAAATAGATGCAAGCTGACAGCTTTTTATTTAGACTTATAGTAGTTGACAAATTGTCGTTGAAGATATAAAGTGTGCAAGCTTTGCACACTTGCGAACGAAATAAAGGAGTATCCAATGATCCGAGAAGTCACTGGGCAAAAAACCAAAATTGCTGCCCTGGCTGCTGGCTCCGGAGGTCGGACGCTAGCGTTGGGCTTGAAAGAGCTGGCCAATGTCGCGGCCGAGCTCTATACCATTATCACTGATAGCGGCGGGTCTACTCGCTCATGGCGCAGCCATGGAGCCCCAGGAGACATGCGAAAGCAGATCTCCACGCTGATGGTTGACCGTGAGATGGCGGCAGCTTTTGAGTTGCGTAAAGAGGATGGTCCGTTTCAAGGCCATCCCATGGGGAACCAGTTCATCTATGCTTTGGCCGAAGCTTGTGGTGGTGATCTGGATAAGGCAGCAGAGAAGATCAATCAGACCTTTGAGCTGCTGATTCCCGTCTATCCTATCTCCAACAGAGGTACTTCGGCAGGATATCCCCATCTCCAAGGTGAGTGGGCCAACGGAAACACTTTTTCGGAAGAGGCTCACATTGATGAGCCTGGCGAGGAAAATGAGGCCTACAGAATCGTGAAAGCTAGCCTTTCGGAGCCTGTCTACCTCAATCCCCGGCTTCAGGCAGGGCTTCTATCTGGGGAGATTACCGTTCTAACCATCGGACCCGGTAGTCTTTATGGCTCTACTGTGGCTGCGTTGTTAACCAGCGGTCTAAAAGAAGCGATTGACGCCGCTCCTGATCTGACCGTTGTTTACACCTGCAATATGGCTACCCGCCCAGGCGAGACGACCGGCATGTCGGTTTTGGATCACTTTGAGGTGGTTAACGGTAATCTGGGCAAGCACAAGGTTGATATCGGCATTGTCAGCCGCAATCAACCGACAAAGTCGATGATCCAGCAGTACGCCGAAAAAGGTCAGGAATTGCTTAATCCGACCGATGATGAGTTGGATAAATTGCCCTGCGAAGTTCTGCAAGGCAACTTCCTTAGGCCAGGGGCTGAAGGTGAAGCTTATCACGATCCGTATCGCTTGGCGGTAGAGCTTTTGCGGATCAGCAAGAGAAAGGAAGTGGCTTGAGACAGCAGCGCCGGCGCGGATTTATCCGTGACCGGCGCCTTTTTTATTTAGCCTGGTGTCGTACACTTATGTACGTACACTGGTACGTACTAAATTACGTGCTTTTTATTCCACAACCTCTCCTGACTCTTGTGAAACCATACCGCGGCCAAGAGAAGGCGAAGCCTATGACTTTTGGTTACAGCAAAAGAATCGACAAAGGCCGATTTAAATAGGCATTTAAATGCCTATTTATTGCCAATGACTGTGAATCGGG
>CAZYOX010000603.1:0-1579 GCA_964649285.1 uncultured Bryobacterales bacterium
CGATATCGGTGGCGTCTTTGATTTCTGTTTGGCTAATATGCTTAATTACTCCGAATCTCAATGGCTCCAGTATCTTTTTCTGAATGACTGCCTCGTCTTTAAGATCCATATATCTCCTTACATATCTCCTAGGTTCAATTCCCCGGCTTCAAACACCCGGCCACGCAGGGCGCTGTTGAGCGATGCCACCACCCGATCGCGCAGCTCCTCGTCTTTACGGATGTAGGCTAGGGTCATATGGGCTTTGTAGCCGGGGAAGGTGTTGATATGGGGCAGCAGCTGCAGCCGGTCATGGGCTTCCTGCCACTCCGGGGTCAGGCTGACATGCGCCACGATGCAGTAGTACGGATCTTCAGGCTTGGGGCTGTCAAAGTAGCCAACACTGTTGATCCAGGCGGCTTTGGGCAGCTTGGCGCCGTCATCGAGTACCGCCAGGACGTGCTTGTGCATCTCCGTGCCGGTGCGCAGCAGGCCGTAGAGCAAGGTGATGTGGGGTTGACCCGCCACGATGCCGTTGATGTGTCGGCTGGGGTCAGTGGCGATGTAGGCGTCTTCGGGGCTGATAACGTCTGAGACGATCTGCTCCAGATCCTCGGGGATGATATCGAGCATGATGCAGCCGAGTTTGCCGATGCCGATGCCTAAGTCTTCATAGACTGATGTGTATTGATAGGCTGAAAAGGGTGATTCCATGTACCTCCTGTGGTTATAGATCCTGTGGCGACAAGCCACAATTTTTACAAATTGATAGACCGTTCATTTCTTCGCACGCCCGGATATGCGGGGCGATGTATCGATCAATGGCCTGGCGCTCCCGCTCCTCAATCAACGCCTCGAGCTGTTGCTTAACCTCTGCCTCGCGCTCCTCGATATCGTCAAACTCCAGCTGGATGGACATACAAACCGCCAGATGCACGATCTGGTCTAAGTCCAGGCGCTCATCGGGAGGTAACGGGCTCATTCGTCCTCCCTGCGATCCTCAGCTCGATAGGCAGCCTTGATCAGCGTCAGGCCGTGGTGGGCGATGTCATGCGGGGAAAAGGGGTCAAACGGCGTTAGTGGCGTAGGCTCGCCAAACCGTTCACAAATATCCTGGGTCAGGGTTTCAATAATCTCTTCGATATTCATATACCTATAGTACTACCTCCCTTATACTCGCTTGTCTGATGCATGTCAATAGACAAAAAGACAGGCCGGGGATTGCTCCCTGACCTGTCTGGTGTTCAAACGTTATTCGACTGTTTCGACTACTCTTTGGTTCCGAGCTTCTGGATATAAACCTTGCCGTCAGCATCCCATGTTCTGACACTCCAACCCATGCCGGAAGCTACCCGGCCAATCGATACTTTCATCCCGCGGATTGACTGGTCAGCCTCTGGGGTTACCTCGGCCACCTTGTCATCTGGCAGATCGGTCAGCAGCTGGCGGAAGTAATCAGCCCTGCTTGGCCCCTGCTTAGGCGGGGGTGCCGGCGCTTTATCGGGATCTAGATATTTGACAGCCATCGGGTTACTCCTTCACGTCAATCGGCTAGGTTGCTAGTATAGCAGGTTGGCAAATACCGGTGCTAGCTGACGGC
>CAZYOX010000604.1:0-1574 GCA_964649285.1 uncultured Bryobacterales bacterium
GCCGTTCCTGAGCGGCGAGGACAACATGTCCCACACCATCGCCAACCTCGAATACCACCCCTTCAAATACCGCCTGTTCCGCCAGCCGGGCGACGTCCACGTCCATATGTTCGGCACGGCGACGCTGAGCTTTGCGGACGGCATCAAGACCGAGCCCGGCGACGTCTTCGAGATCGAGGAGCCGCAGTTCGGCCTGCCGCTTCGGAACGCGGTCGCCTGGGACAAGCCCGAGGCGGTGACGGTCAAGCCGCTCTAGCGGCAGGCGCGCAGACGCGCGGACGCGCCGCCCCGGCCAAAGCCTCGCGGGTTTCCCGTCATTCGGCGCCGCATCGGGTGCGGCGAGGGCGGGACTTCCGTCCCGTTGCAAAGTGCCGGTCGGCAAAGTCCGGCAGGGGTGGGACTCGTCCCGCCCGTCGCGATCGGTTTTATGCCTTGCCGAAGGAGTTGGGCGGCGCGGCGCCATGTCCGCGGGCCGTGACAGGAACACCATCGGCCGCTGTCGGCCTTCAGGCATTCCCCCAACCGGGGCAACAGCGCCCCGAGGTATAGCCCGGCCCTGCCCTTCTTGGGCTCTGGGGCACTGGCTCCTCCGGTCGGCCCAGAAGGCGGCGGCCCGCCGACTGCCCGAACCCCCACCGCGATGCTCCGTCAGCACCTCGCACCGGTGGGATGAGCAGAGACTATCATGGGTGGAGGGAGCGGGGATAAGGTTGGAAACGATCACAGGATGTCAGCGAATTACTCCACTGGACGCGCGTCCTCCTGCAGGGTCAAGATACTACTAATGAAGAAGTTCACCGGTAGCATAGACACCGAAAGCAAGCTTGAACGCCTCAGAGCGTATCTCCAAGCCTATTCTATCGCCCTTAAGGACTATGGTTTCGCACGCATCTACATCGATGCCTTTGCTGGAACAGGTCAACGAACGGAAGTCCGTCCCGCGCTGCCACTGTTTGGGCCCGAGTATGCCGAACCGGTCGAAGTATTCACGCCGGGATCGGCACGCATAGCGCTCAGCGTCGAGCCTCCTTTCGACACGGTTGCACTGATTGAGCAGGACAGCGAACGCTTTGAAGAACTTCAAAAGCTTGCGGCAGATTTCCCCAATCAGAAGATCGTACTGAAGCACGGTGATGCCAACCACAATGTTCGGCTCATTTGCTCCAATGTTCCTTGGCACAAAGCGCAGGGTGGGATTCTCGGGATGAGAGGCGTGATCTTCCTCGACCCGTTTGGGATGGAGGTCGAGTGGGCTACCGTTCAGGCTATTGCCGCAACGCGGGCGCTGGACTGCTGGTACTTCTTCCCCCTCGCTGGCCTTTATAGAAATGCTCCGCACGATGTCGCGAAACTTGACGCGTCAAAACAGGCAGCCATCGACCGCGTGCTGGGAACCACGGACTGGCGGGCGGCTTGGTACAATCACCATGCCGAGCGAACCTTATTTGAGCCCGAAGAGAGCGCCACACAACGCGCCGATGTGGATGCAATCGAGCGCTATGTGACTGAGCGACTGAGAACGGCTTTCAAAGGACTAGTGATGCCCCCTGTGCGCCTCAGGCACAACAACAGCA
>CAZYOX010000605.1:0-1558 GCA_964649285.1 uncultured Bryobacterales bacterium
GTTCCGCAAGTGCATCGAGTGCTTCCTGTGCCAAGACGTCTGCCACGTCCTGCGCGAACATCATTTGCACGACGAGTTCATCGGGCCGCGCTTCTTCGTATACGCTGCCGGCGTCGAAATGAACCCGCTCGACGTCGAAGACCGGCTCGAAGACCTCAAAGAAGAGCACGGCATCGGCTACTGCAACATTACGAAGTGCTGCACCGTCGTCTGCCCCGAGCACATCACCATCACCGACAACGCCATCATCCCCTTGAAGGAACGCGTCGTTGATCGCTTCTTCGACCCGCTAACCAAACTCTTCCGCGTCTTCGCATAGACGCGGACGCAGTCGATCCGAGCCGCCGAGCTTCAGCTGGCTGTCTCGCGCGAGCGGATCGCCGAGAAGGCGGCTGGGGTAGTCAGTCTACAATAGCGACCAAGACCATGGCCGATCCCGTCATAGTCCGAATGCTCACCCAGGCCGATGAGGCCTTGTTGCTGCGCGCTGACGACGACGTCTTTGACAACGAAGTCGATCCCAAACTGGCGGCGGAGTTCCTGGCCGACCCCAGACATCACATGGCCGTAGCGTTGCTCGATGGGACCATCGTCGGGATGGCCTCTGCCGTGCACTACATCCATCCCGACAAGCCGCCCGAACTGTGGATTAACGAGGTGGGTGTGGCCGAACGTTGCCGCCGCCAGGGCATCGCCCGCCGACTGATGCAGGCTCTCTTCGCCCACGGCAGAGAACTGGGCTGCGGCGTCGCCTGGGTCGCCACGGAGTTGGACAATAAGGCCGCGCGGGCGCTTTATCGTTCCGAGGGCGCTGCGGAAGAAGTGGTCGCCTATTACACCTACCGCTTGTAGGGCCGTTCGACTTTCTACGCTGTCTTGCCCTCTCGCTCCCAATAACGCAGCTGGCGGCATTGATTCACAAAGTCGCCAGCGTTCTCGGCGTTGAGTTTTATGCAGCCCGCGTCTAGCGAGTCGGCCATGCCAGCCTTCACAAGCAGGGCTGCTGCGGCATCCACGTACCCGATATATTTGCAATGCGCGAACGCGTCGGCCGCGAACTGCCGCGCGGGATGCATCGCGGCCAACCGGTCCGCTTCGTTATCCGACGGCAAGATGACGACGGCGTCAAAAAGCACGGAGGGGCCGCCCCCAATCTTCTCGTTGCCTGCAATGTGCGACCCATCGCTTGCTTGCACGCCGCCGATCGTTGGCGACACGATCTCCAGCATCGCTCCCTCTTCCATCAGCGCTTTGCGCAACGCCGTAACGAGCGCCACATCAACGCCATCGGTAACCAGCGCCCCGACCTTGCGGCCTGAGAAATTGCTTGGACCGTTCTGGAGAATGCTGAGCGCCTTGGACGGCTGCAGGTCCTGTCTCGTCGGAACTGCCGCCTGGGAAGCCTCGGGAGTCCGGTTAAGACCCAGGCCCGTTGCGACGGAGTTCGCCAGGTCTGTGTCGACATTCACCAGATGAGACACCATGCGCTCGCGAATCTCCGGCGTCTGCACCTTGCTGAGTTCGAACGTCAACGCGTTTGCTATGTGCCCTTGTTCCA
>CAZYOX010000606.1:0-1540 GCA_964649285.1 uncultured Bryobacterales bacterium
AACGACCGAACCTACCTGTTCGAGGGTCTGAAGCCCGGCCGGCCGCTTTCCAACATGGCAATGTTGATGCTGCTTCGCGACCTGCGCGGCGACGGGTTCACGGTGCACGGCTTCCGCTCGGCCTTCTCGACATGGGCCCGCGAGTGCACCGACTATCCGCGCGAGATCGTCGAGGCTTGCCTCGCGCACGCGAGCGGCGACGCAGTTGAGCTCGCCTACCGGCGAACCGACTTCCTCGACAAGCGCCGCTCGCTCATGGAGGAGTGGGCTAAGTTCTGTGCGGGAAAGGCTGTTTAGCGCCTAGCGCGGCATTCCACGGCCAACCGGAACGGTCTATTGACGCTCCGCGAGACGAAAGGGGCCGGTGCGCGCCGCGTTCCTCCAAGCACCCACTTTCTGTCGAACTGGAACCCGGGCCTGGACCTGCTCCGTGAGCGTGGTAGCCGACATGAGGCAGCGTACGTGCAGCACTTGCGTGATGCTGGGAACGAGGTCGTCGTCATCCCCGGGCATCATGTTGATGCGGGGTCCGTGGCGGCCACGGCAGAAGCGATGCAGGTCGGCGCAGCCATCATCGTCCAAGCAGCGCTGAGCGATGGAACGTGGGGCGGTCGGGCGGATGTTCTGAAACGCACAGCAAGGCCAAGCAGACTTGGCGACTGGTCCTATGAAGTCGTCGACACCAAGCTTGCTCGGGAAACCAGGGGTAGCACGGTGCTGCAGCTCTGCCTCTATTCGGATCTCGTCGCCTCAATGCAGGGCCTAGAGCCGGAACATGCGTTTGTCGTCGTGCCGCATCGAGACTTCATCGAAGAGCGCATTCGCCTCGACGATTACGCCGCCTATGCCAGGTTGGTGAAGCAGTCGCTGCTACGCTTCGTTGCGGAACCACTGACGACCTATCCGCTGCCAATTCCGCACTGTGAAATGTGTCGGTGGCGCGAGGGGTGCGATCAGCAGCGCCGACGCGATGACCATCTCTCGCTCGTCGCCGGTATGAGCGCGATGCATGTCGCCGAGCTTGAGCGCCGGGGCATCTCCTCGGTTGCGCGCCTCGCCGTCGAACCGCTCCCGCTCTCTTGGCGCCCTGAGCATGGTTCCGCTCCGGCCTACGAGCGCCTGCGCGAACAGGCACGCATGCAGATCGAGGGCCGCGAGGCCGGCGAGCTAGTCTGGGAAGCGATGCTGCCCGAGACCGCGCTGGGGCTTGCCAAACTTCCTCTCCCGTCGCCCGGTGACATCTTCTTCGACCTCGAAGGCGACCCAGTCGTCGGCATCGGCGGTCGCGAATATCTCTTCGGTTTCGCCACGAGGAACGAGGCGCAGGACTTCGAGTACGAGGGCCACTGGGCGCTGACTTCGGAACAAGAGAAAGCGGCGTTCGAACGCTTCGTCGACATGGTGCAGGCGCGCCGCCGCCAGTATCCGGACCTCCACATCTACCACTATGCCGCCTACGAGCCGGGCGCGCTGAAGCGCCTCATGGGTCGCTACGCCACCCGCGAGGAGGAGATAGACGACATGCTGCGGCATGGCCTCT
>CAZYOX010000607.1:0-1535 GCA_964649285.1 uncultured Bryobacterales bacterium
GTTCCAGCCGCTCGCAGCGGCCAAGGGCCTTGAACTGCGCGTCGACCTGCATCCGGACCTGCCTGACACCTTGGTGACGGATCCTCGTCGTCTGCGCCAAATTCTCTGGAACCTGCTTTCCAACGCGTTGAAGTATACAAGCGCAGGTTCGGTAAGCTTGACCGTTCGTCGGACCGAGTCTGGACGCATCGCGTTCAAAGTGCAAGACACCGGCGACGGTATTCCCGTCGACCAACTGGAGCGCATCTTCTCGCCCTACCACCAGTTGGATAGAGACGTCCGTTCCAGTTCCGGGGGCACCGGTCTTGGTCTGTCCATCGTCAAGGAGCTGACCGCTGCCCTAGACGGCGAACTCGATGTCGATTCGCGATTGGGCGAAGGAACCTGGTTCGAAGTCCGCTTGCCGATTGGGGCGGCCGCTCCCGAAGCGAGCGAGCCGGAGAAGGCGACTTCCCCCGCGCCTTTGGCTCCGGCCGGTCGGATCAGGCGCATCTTGCTGGCGGACGACGATGCCGCCACCCGCTGGGCGCTGACCCGGTCGCTGCACCAGAACGACCCGGGAGTCCAGGTCGACGAGGCCGATACGGGTCCTCAGGCGCTCCGGGCGATACGCAATCGAATCTACCAATGCGCCATCCTCGATTATCACCTGCCGCAACTCGACGGCATGGCGATCCTGCAAGCGTTGAAGGATGAGCCGCCCGCGTCGATGCCGCAAGTTCTGCTTTACACCGGCCGTGAACTCGATGGCGAAGAAACCCGTGAGGCGGAGAGCCTTGGCGCTGTCATCATTCCGAAGGAGGGCGTCTTCGAACCCGTCCTCGACGCCGTAAGGCGTAGCTTCTCCGGGCAGCATCCGGCGGATCTCACCGGCCGCCGGCTGCTCCTGGTAGAAGATGATTCCGCGAATTCATTCGCTCTTTCCCAGGAGCTAATGCGCTTGGGAGCCCACATCGAAAGGGCCAGAGACGGCCTGGAGGCCGTGTTGGAATTAGAGAACCGCCGGGATATCGATGTCGTCCTGATGGACATGCGCATGCCCGTCATGAACGGCTATGAGGCGATCAGCCGCATTCGGGCCAACAGCACCCACGACCGCCTACCGATCATCGCTCTCACTGCGGACGCCACTGACGTCGACCGCGAACGGTGCCTAGCAGCCGGGGCGTCGTCATTCCTCTCCAAGCCGGTCAACCTTCCGGCGCTGGCCCGGGAGATTCAGGTCCATTGCGCCCGACTTGCTCACTTGGCGTCCGGAAACTCGTTAAGATGACGACGGCTTGACGGACGATCCGTACAACCTCGGCCGGTTCATTCAGGCGCAGGCGCCCGTCTATGAATCTGTCCGGGCAGAGCTCAAGTCGGGGCGAAAACGTACCCACTGGATGTGGTTCGTCTTCCCGCAAGCGGCTGGTCTGGGGCAGAGTCCTATGTCCCGGAAATATGCCGTCGGCTCTGCCGATGAGGCCAGGGCGTACCTGGCGGACCCCATCCTCGGCCAGCGGTTACGCGAGTGCACGCAGTTAGTCCTGGAG
>CAZYOX010000608.1:0-1526 GCA_964649285.1 uncultured Bryobacterales bacterium
CGCTGCTGCCAGATCGGAGACGACCACGCAGACATTCTTCTTCTTGCCGGCGGCGGTGAGAAGGTTGGCAAAGGCGCGAGTCGCGATGTCAGCGACTGTGCCGTTTCCGACCTTCTGCGTATCCAAGTAGTGGAAGTAGGGCGGCATCTCGTCCAGCAGGATTAGGACAGGGTTGTCTCCTTCGAACAGCTTGAGCCAGTCCTTCTCGTCGGGTGCCTTGGGCCCGGCGGTCCAGAATGCCTTGAATAGCTCTTGTTTGCCCAGCTGGTTAGCGATTTCACCCCAGAAAAACTGGTCAGGGTTGTTGCGGCCGTTGAATGCCGCGATATCTGCGCTCACAAAGGCGGACGCGGCTGGGACGCCGGCGCAGTAAGTCTTTCGGAGGTCTGGGTGCCTAGCGAGCAACCCGAAACCGACGAGCAGATGGGTCTTGCCGCCGCCCATCGCTTGCTTGAGATGAAAGACCGCCTGGGACGAAGTTCCCGCCAAGCGTGCGATGCCCTCGCTAACGAGATCCTGCATGCCCTGCGTGATGAATGTCTTGGCGAAGAAGGCCGCTCCATTGCCTTCTCCTGTGATTAGCTCATCGAGTTGTTCGATCTGATCGCTCAGCTTTATAGCGAGCGCATTATCTTGAAGCTGGCAGGCGTCTCGTACGGTCTTCATGTTTACGTCACTCTTCTAATGCTTACGAGCCGCGGCCGTTTGGTCGGCAACGTAGCTCTCGACGGCGTCGCGGACCACCCAGGCGAGCGATACCTTCTTCTCCGCCGCGATGGCCTCAAGGGTGCCGTAGAGATCTGGCGGGAAGCTGATTGAGGCGCGGATCGAGGGCGGGTTCGGGTCATGGGACTTCATGCTGCGCGGTTTCCTTCTCTGCATCTGGCCTCCTCCGGCAAGGCGGTACACCACATTACACCATATCGGTGAAGAGGCAAGGGGTTTTGGCTCGGAGCGCCTGAAGACGCTTGCGGGAGGTCTGGTGGTGATGAGGATCGAGTTCGATTCCGATGAACCGCCGACCGACGCTACGCGCAGCGGCAAGGGTGGAACCTGAACCGCAGAAGGGATCGAGGACGATCCCGCCGGGCGGGCAGAAGGCCTCGATAAGGGGGCTCAGGCTACTGACGGGCTTTTGCGTCGGGTGCAGACGGTTGTTCGTGTAGCGCCAATCGTCGCGTACATCCGAAATGGGCGCGGTCGGCAAGGCCGGAGCGCCCTTGATCAGGAGATAGGCCTGCTCGTGGCGGTACTCGACGAAGCGCGCCGACGAGGCATAGCGTTTGCGAAAGACAAGATGGCCGCCGATGCGGAAACCGGCTGATTTCCATGCGGCCATGAACAAGTCCGTCTTGTTCCAGCCGTAGAAACTAATGCAGAAAGAATCGGGACGCAGAAGCCGGTACATCTGCGCGAAAGCCGGACCAAGCCATTGCGCGTTGTCGTCATTGGCCACGGACCGGCCGGAGCGGTCGCGGTAGCGGACCAGATAAGGCGGGTCGGTTAAGATGAAATCCACGCACGCG
>CAZYOX010000609.1:0-1522 GCA_964649285.1 uncultured Bryobacterales bacterium
CACCGACCGCGGCGAACTCTACGCACGGGTGACGTTCGTCGGCGTCATTCTCGGTGTGTTCGCCGCGCTCTGGCGCGCGGTGGCCGAGCGCGGGCTGCCGCTCGGCGTGGACGCCGCCGCGCTCGTCTGGTATCTGGCGGCGACGGAATGGGTCCTGCTCAGCGTTCCGTCGGTGTACCTGGACATCGAGCGCGACGTGCGGCGCGGCGATATCGCCGCGCATCTGCAGCGGCCGTTGTCGTATCTCGGCGGCGTGGCTGCCGAAGGGCTGGGATCGCTCGCGGTGCGCGCGCCGGTCGTGGGGCTGGCGGCCGCCGGCGTGGCGCTCGCCTATACCGGCAGCGTGCCGCCGGCGCGGGTCTGGCCAGCGGTCGTCCTGTTCGGCCTGGTCGCCATGCTCGTCCTGTACGGCGTCTTCGCGCTGGTCGGGCTCGCCGCGTTCTGGGTGGAAGACGTGGCGCCGCTGTTCTGGGTCACGCAGAAAGTGCTGTTCGTACTGGGCGGTCTGATGCTGCCGCTCGCGGTGTATCCCGCATGGGTGCAGCGCGTGGCCGCGTTGACGCCGTTTCCGGCGGTCATTGCCGGGCCGGCCAGTTTTCTGCTCGACGGACAGGGCCACGCGGGATGGCTCGCCTGCGCGCTCGGGCTGTGGGGGCTCGCCGTCGCCATGGCCGCGCGCGCCATGTTTCGCCGCGCCGTGCGCCAGCTCACGGTCAACGGAGGGTAAGATGCCGCACCGGGGATTCGCACGCGCGCTGTTCGTCACGAACATGAAGTCCGCGATGGCCACGCGGCGCGCCTTCATCCTGCAGGCCGCCTTCATGGCACTGAACAACGCCGTGTACTTCACGTTCTGGTGGGTGCTGATGCGCCGCGTGCCCGACGTGCGCGGCTGGACGCTCGCGGACATCGAGCTGCTGTACGGGCTGACCGCGACGAGCTTCGGCGTGGTGGTGGCGGTGGCGGGCGGCGTCCGGCACCTCGCGGAGTGCATCGAAGAGGCCGAGCTGGACGCCCTGCTGGTCCAGCCACGCCCCACGCTCGTCTACGCCCTCGGAATGCGCTCGCGCGCATCCGGGTTCGGCGACGTGGTCTCGGGTCTCGCGTTCATCGCGCTGTCCGGACGCGCCACGCCGGCGACGGTCCCGCTGCTGGCGCTGGCGATCGCCTGCGCCTCGGCGGCCATTCTCGGCAGCGGCATCGCCTTCTTCAGCCTCGCCTTCTGGCTGCACAGGGCCGAGTCGATCGCGCGCGGGCTCTGGGAGCTGATGCTGACGTTTTCCCTCTACCCCGAGCCGCTGTTCGGAGGCACGATCCGCCTGCTGCTCTTCACCCTGCTCCCGGCGGGTTTCGTCGGCTATCTGCCCGCCGGAGCGGTCCGTCATCCGTCCGCGACGGCCGTCGCGCTGATGGTGGGCGGCGCGGTGGCGTGCCTGGCCGCCGGGTGCGCCATCTTTGCCATCGGTTTGCGCCGCTACGCGTCGGGAAGCCGGTTCGTGACGTTCGGCTGAACGGGCGAAGT
>CAZYOX010000610.1:0-1513 GCA_964649285.1 uncultured Bryobacterales bacterium
CTGCAACGCACCGGACAAGTCGGCCACGCCGCAGCCAAGCTCATGCGCGCTCAGGACGTCGTGCAAGTCGCCGTCGAGCGCCTCGCTCAGGAACCGTTGCTCTTCTTGCATCCAGCCACAGCCGGATGCGCCGAATGCGATGAAGCGCGGGCGACCGCTACGACTTCGCCGCGCTAGGCGCTTTCTTTAGGCCGCGGCAACGCCTTCGCCAACTCTTCCCGCACGAGGTTGCGTAATTCATCTTCTTGATTCTCGCCGCGGATGATTATCGTGCGATGCGGGAATGGGAACTCGATGTCCTCCGCATCGAAGCGTTTCTTCAGCCGTAGGTTATAAGCGCGCCCAACCGTCCACTGTTGATTGGGCGTCGTCTTGATTCGGGCCTGGATGACCACCGACGAATCCGCGAATTTATCAAGGCCGAAAACCTCAATCGGCGCCAACATCATTTTGCCGATCTCCGGATCTTGCTTCATTTCCTCGGCGACGGATCTCATCACGCCCATCACCTGTTCAATGTCTTCCTTATAGGCAACACCCACGTCAAATACATAAAACGAGTAGTCGCGCGTCTTATTCGTCAACTGGGTAATCGCGCCATTCGGGAAAACATGGACGGCGCCGGCGCCGTCGCGCAAGATCGTCGTCCGCAAGTTCATCTGCTCCACGAGTCCCCCTTGTCCGTTGATCACAGCGACATCACCGACGCGGATCTGGTTCTCCGACAGCAGAAAGAATCCCGCGAAAAAGTCGCGCACCAAATTCTGTGCGCCAAAGCCGATCGCAATGCCGGCCACGCCGGCTCCGGCCAGCAAAGGCCCCACGTCGAAGCCAATCTCACTCAAGGCCATCGCCACAGCGATGGCCCACACGGCGACACTAACTGTTCTCGACGTGACGTTCGCCAGGGTATCGGCGCGTTTCTTCGCTTCGATCGCCCGTAGCGTGTCGCCCTCGCCGTCATCTTCGGTCAGCCGCGTGACGACTTCGCCCACGAGCCGTGAAACTACCCGCGAGAAGATTGCCGCCAACGCCAGAATGAGAACGAAACGGAAGCCCTTAGCCCCCATTGCGAGGATGTCGGGCAGTGCATGCTCGCGCAACGCTTCAATCGAGAAGAGTTCCGACCACCTCTCCATAAGGCCTTAGGATTCTGCCAAGTCCTTCAACGAATGCGTAAAGGGTGCGCGCGCCACGCCTTTTTCGGTAATGATCGCCGTCACATACTTATTGGGCGTCACGTCAAACGCGGGATTGATCACAGCGGTCCCCGCCGGCGCAATCTGGTGTCCGCGAATGTGCGTCACTTCCTCCGCTGCGCGCTGCTCGATGGGAATCTGGTCGCCCGACGTCAAACTCATGTCCAAGGTAGAGATCGGCGCCGCGACGTAAAACGGCACGTTGTTCTCTTTCGCCAAAACCGCCACCGCGTACGTGCCGATCTTATTCGCCACATCACCGTTGCCCGCGATGCGATCCGCTCCAACCACAACCGCCCCCACTTTGCCCGATC
>CAZYOX010000611.1:0-1513 GCA_964649285.1 uncultured Bryobacterales bacterium
GACGGGCTGCGCGTCGATGCGGTCGCCTCCATGCTCTATCTCGATTATTCGCGGCGCCCCGGCGAGTGGGTGCCGAACCGGTTCGGCGGCAACCACAACCTCGAGGCCGTGGAATTCATCAAGCGCGTCAATCTCGAGGCCTACCGCCAGCATCCCGGGATCATGATGATCGCCGAGGAGTCGACGGCCTGGCCGGGCGTTTCGGCGCCCGTTCACGACGGCGGGCTCGGCTTCGGCTTCAAGTGGAACATGGGATTCATGAACGACACGCTGCGCTACCTGGCGCGCAACCCGATCCACCGGCGCTATCACCACAACGACATGACCTTCGCGGCGCTCTACAACTACTCGGAAAACTACGTGCTGCCGCTGAGCCACGACGAGGTGGTGCACGGCAAGGGGTCGCTGCTGAGCAAGATGAGCGGGGACGACTGGCAGCAGTTCGCCTCGCTCCGCGCTTACTACGCCTATATGTGGGGCTGGCCCGGCAAGAAGCTCCTGTTCATGGGGCAGGAATTCGCCCAGCGCGAAGAATGGAACGACGGCAAGGGGCTCGACTGGTTCCTGCTCGACGCCGGGATGCACGAGGGCGTGCGGCGGCTCGTCGGCGATCTCAATGCTGCCTACCGGGAACTGCCGGCGCTCCATGCGCGGGACAACGAGCCGGAAGGCTTCGCCTGGCTGATCGGCAACGACCACGCAAATTCGGTCTTTGCCTGGGCCCGGCAGGCTCCGGACGCCGATCCGGTCGTCGTCGTCTCGAACATGACGCCGGTACCCCGGGAGGGTTACCGTGTGCCGATGCCGCGCGCCGGCAGGTGGGTGGAGCGGCTCAATACCGACGGGGGATGGTATGGTGGCGGGAACACGGGCAACCAGGGAAAGGTTGTTGCGCACCCGGTCGAAGGGGAACATTGGCCAGCCTACGCAGACCTCTACCTGCCGCCGCTCGCCACAATTTACCTGAAATACGACTCCGCCTGAGCGGGGCACGAGGAGGAGGAGGATCATGGCAGACTACCGAACCCCGGCGCCGCTGGCGCGTGAGGCGATGGCCTATGTGCTCGCGGGCGGGCGAGGCACGCGCCTGTTCGAATTGACCGACCGCCGCGCCAAGCCGGCGGTATTTTTCGGCGGCAAGTCCCGCATCATCGATTTCGCGCTCTCCAATGCGCTGAATTCCGGCATCCGCCGCATGTCGGTCGCGACGCAGTATCAGGCACATTCGCTGATCCGGCATCTGCAGCGGGGCTGGAACTTCCTCCGCACCGAGCGCAACGAGAGCTTCGACATCCTGCCCGCCAGCCAGCGGGTCTCGGAGACGCAATGGTACGAGGGCACCGCCGACGCCGTGTACCAGAACATGGATATCATCGAAGGCTACGGTCCGCGCTACATCGTCGTTCTCGCCGGCGACCACATCTACAAGATGGATTACGAGATCATGCTGCGCCAGCACGTCGACACCGGCGCCGACGTGACGGTGGGGTGCCTCGAAGTCCCGCGCACGGAG
>CAZYOX010000612.1:0-1503 GCA_964649285.1 uncultured Bryobacterales bacterium
TCGATCGTCAACATCACGTCCATCGGCGGCAAGGTTTCGGTGCCGCATCTGACGCCTTATAGCGCTGCCAAGTTCGCGCTCGTCGGGCTCTCGGAAGGACTGACGGCCGAGTTGGGACGCGAAGGCATTCATGTCACCACAGTCGTGCCGGGACTGATGCGAACAGGCGGACACCTCAACGCTCAATTCCGCGGTCGTCAATCGCGCGAGTTCCAGTGGTTCACCTTCGGCGGCAACGTTCCTGGCCTCTCGACATCGCCGGCGAACGCGGCCAGGCGCATTGTACGGGGAATCCAGCTGAAAGAAAGAGAGATCGTGTTGTCGGCTCCCGCGAAGTTGCTGTGCGGCGTCAAGAACCTCGCTCCCGGCGTTGTCGCATTCGCGTCAGACATCGCGAATCTGCTGTTGCCTTCCCCGCCCGCCGGGACGACTCAAAAACTCGAAGGACGAAGCATCGTTCAACAAGACAAAGGCCTGAGCGTCCGCGCTGTCGAGCGTCTCGGCCGCCCCGCCGCCGCCCGCTATCAGTGATCAGCGTGCCAGGCAGACGTACGGGCGCTACCGCGCCAACGCGTTGGCCCCAGGCCCATAGTAAAACTTCTCCTGCGTGATCAACCCGTTCTTCGCCGTGTAGACCGCAATCTCACGGTTGCTTACGCGCTTCCCGGTAGCCTTCGGCGTGACGTCGAACTCGAACACCACCCCGAACTCGTCGCCGAGTACGAACGGTCCTTCAACGGTGGCGCCGTGGATCTCATGAGCCGCGGCCCATTCGGCGCTCTTCTGAATGACGGCCTCTTTTCCCTTTGTTTCTCGGCTGCCGGTTTTGCGAACCTCGGCTTCCACGCTGACAATGTCGTCGTGATAAAGCTGCTTCATCACATCGAAATTCTTCCCCTCTTTGCACATGCGAACGAATTTGTCGGCAAGCTCCTGTGTTGTCATCTTGGCAGCATAACAGTGGCTCGATAGGCCGACAAAACAACCCAGGTCAGCAGTTCGCGAATGCGCTCAGCGCGATATGGCTCGCTACGTCAGGAGATGGCACAGAATGGCACAAAATGGCACGAAATGATCGGAAATGAGAATGTAGAAAATCGATCTAAGTCCTTGAGGATATGATTCAGATGGAGTTTCGAAGGGGTTTTCGCGTTGTTTTTGGACGGTCGAGGTATTTGAGCAGTGCGGCGGCTGCGCGGATCCGGTCGGCCGGCTGCGACCAGCGGGCGTGTTCCAGGAGGGCTTGGAAGGCGAGGATACGAGCGGCGCCTTCCTCTTCTGGGAAGTTTTCGTGGTAGTTGTCGATCGCGGCGGCGAGCGCTTCTTGGAAGACGGGATTGCGGCGCCAACGGTAGAGCGTGGCGATCGAAACTTCGGCGCGTGCGGCGACGAGTCGCGGAGGCTCTCCATTGGCGAGAGCCAGCAGGGCGATGCGTTGGTTGGGCTTGAGGAATTTTTCGGGGCGCGAGATGACCTGCACCCCCAAACTGAAACAGAGAAACT
>CAZYOX010000613.1:0-1500 GCA_964649285.1 uncultured Bryobacterales bacterium
GGCACGACGGCGCTTCCCGCGGCCCGTTTAGGGGCGGACGTGACCGGTATCGACATCGCCCGCAATTTGGTCGACGCCGGCAACCGGCGAGCCGCCCAGGAAGGTCTCAGTCGGTTGCGGTTTCAGCACGGCGACGCCTGCAATTTGGAAGGAGTCGCCGACGACACCTTCGACTTGAGCATGTCCGTGTTCGGCGTCATGTTCGCCCCCAAGCCGTTCGACGTGGCCAAGGAATTGGTGCGCGTAACCAAACCCGGCGGACGCGTGGTGATGGGCAACTGGATCGCAGGCGACCCGACGTTTGTCTCGCAGGTGTTACGCATCAGTTCCGCCTTCACGCCGTCGCCCCCGGAAGGGTTCGTGAGTCCCATGACCTGGGGCGCTGACGCCCACATCATCGAGCGCTTTGGCCAGGCCGGTGTACCTGCCGGCAATATCTCGATGACGAAAGACACGTTCCATTTCATCTCGGCCGACAAGAGCCCGGCGCACTTCATCGATCTGTTTCGGCGATTCTACGGTCCCACCATGAACGCCTATGAAGCAGCGCAGAAAGACGGACGAGAAGAGGAACTCCACGCCCAATTAGTCGAACTCGCGAACGCGCAGAACAGCGACCGCAACGGCGGCACGTCGATCCCCGCGACGTTTCTGCGAGTCACCGTCAAAGTCTAAGCGTCATTTCGCGCAGGAGCCTGCGAGGCCGTGCCCGGTTTGAAGACGACAACGCCCAAGGGCGGCAAAGTGACTTCCAACGTATGCGGACGGCCGTGCGTGCCGTAGTCGCGCGCTTGTACCGCGCCTAGGTTGCCGCAGTCGGCGCCGCCGTAGATTGCGGCGTCAGAGTTGAACACTTCGCGCCACACGCCCCCTAAGGGACAGCCGATGCGGTAGTCGTGCCGCGGGACGGGCGAGAAATTGCAGCCGAACAAGAGCACATCCTCGGCCGAGGTTCCCTTGCGGAGGAAGGTCACCGCGTTGGACTGTGAGTCGTTGCAGTCGATCCATTCAAATCCGCGCCAGTCGGCGTCCTGCTCGTGCAGGGCGCCCTCGGCGCGGTACAAAGTGTTGAGGTCGCGGACGAGGCGCTGCATGCCGCGATGAGGCTCGAAGGCCAACAGGTTCCAGTCGAGGCTGGTGTCGTGGCTCCATTCTTCCCACTGGGCAAACTCGCAGCCCATAAAAAGCAGCTTCTTCCCGGGATGGCCGTACATGTAGGCCAGCAGCGCGCGTAGATTGGCGAACTTTTGCCAATCGTCGCCGGGCATTTTGGAGATTAGTGAAGCTTTGCCATGGACCACTTCGTCATGGCTGAAAGGCAGTAAGAAGTTCTCGCTAAAGGCGTAAACCATCGAGAACGTCAGGTCGTTCTGGTGGTACTTGCGGAACACCGGGTCGCGCGAGAAGTAGCGCAACACGTCGTTCATCCAGCCCATGTTCCATTTGAAGCCGAAGCCCAGGCCGCCTAGATAGGTCGGAGCCGAGACCATTGGCCAAGAA